>NZ_JBIWJA010000008.1:0-224582 GCF_044764905.1 Streptomyces sp. NPDC093586
GCAGCAACGGTTCGAGCTTCGGGCCACGACGGGGCACTGACGCACCAGCAGCAGAAGTCATGCAATTTCTAACGATCAACTACTGGCGCAGGACACTAGCTCAGACCGAGGATGGAAAACGCTCCCTGTACTTGTCACCAGGCCGGTACGCTGCTTGTCACCGTGAGTGCAAGGCATCACCGTTCTCACCGGCGGCGCCCACCCTGAGCTGTGCGGGAGCCTCGTCACCAAGCGTGCTCGACAGCCGTCGTGCCATTGCTGGCGAGTTCTGTCAGCCCATGTTGGTGGTGTGGTCGTACGCGTCGCGGGCGGCCAGCAGGGTGGGCATGTGCTCCTCCGCCCAGCGCCGGCCGGCCGCGATGAATTCGAGCAAGGTGTGGCCCAGCGCGGTCAGTTCGTACTCCACTCGCGCGGGGACCTCGGCGTAGACGGTACGGGTGATCAGCCCATCGCGTTCCAGCGCTCGTAGGGTCTGGGTGAGCACCTTCGGGGTGGGGGCACGCAGGGGGACCCGGAGCTCGGAGAACCGCCGTGGCCCCTGCTCCAGACACAGGATGACCATGGCGGACCATTTGTCGCCGACCCGGATCGGCATCGCGCTGCTCGGACAGGCCGGATGGAACATGTCGGGATCAAGCGGTTGCACCAGTACCCCCGCGGTAGCCAGATACCCTTGAAGTAACCATTATGTCCTGCACTACCTTCGCGTCGGCGGCGCAACCGATCGTCGCCTCTCCGGATCATTGATGCGAGGGAAGCATGCGTGCTGTCCGATTCCATGACTATGGATCACCCGCCGTACTACGCGTCGACGAAGTGCCCGTTCCCCAGCCGGGCCCCGGGCAACTGCTGGTCCGGGTCACCGCCGCGGGCATCGGGTTCGCCGACGTCCAGATACGGGCCGGCCTGATGCGACAGACTGCCCTCCCCGATCTGCCGATGCCGTTCTCGCCGGGCTTCGAGGTGGCGGGCACCGTGGCGGATGTCGGGCCCGGCGTCGATCCCGCAACGGTCGGCAGGCGGGTGGTGAGCGCCCTTTCTGGCGGCGGTTACGCCGAAATGGCGGTGGTGTCTGCCGCCGCAGCCCTGCCCTGCCCTGACGCCCTTGATGACCGCCAGGCACTGGCGCTGTTGGGTCAGGGTTCGACCGCAGTCGGGGTGCTCCGGGCCGCAGCACTGCGAGCAGGCGACACCGTACTGGTCGAAGCCGCTGCAGGCGGTGTCGGCAGCCTTCTGGTGCAGTTGGCCAGGCGCGCCGGCGCCACTGTGATCGGCGTTGCCCGAGGGCAGAGGAAACTGGCCGTGGCCAAGCGGCTCGGCGCACACACAGTGATCGACTACACCGCGCCGGACTGGCACGAACACGTACGCGATGCGGCACGCGGCAGCGTGCAGGTGGTCCTGGAGGCCACGGGTGGTTCGGTATCGGAGGCCGCGTTCGACCTGCTGACCCCCGGCACAGGCCGTATGGTCGTCTATGGCATGACCAGCGGGCAGGCACCGCGCTTCGACCCGCTCGCGGTGTATCACCGAGGCGTCTCCGTGACCGGATTCGCCTCCATGGCCCTGACAGCGGACCAACAGACCCGACTGCGCGACGAGGCATTCGCCCTGGCCTCCAACGGTGCACTCAAGCCGATCATCGGTGCTGTCCTGCCGCTGTCGAAGGCCGCCGCAGCGCACCAGGCCTTTGAGGAACGCACCACCATCGGCAAAACCCTCCTCGTCCCCTGAACACCCACTATCGGTGTGAACCCCGCCGGGGCGCGCCGACGACGGTTTCGGCCTGCCGGTGACAACAGGTCACCGAGTGGGACGTAGAGGCCGACCTCCCTGACACCCCTGTCCCAGACGCCACCCGTCCGCGCATCGTTGCCGCCTTCATGGCCCATCTCGTGGAGACCGGGGGAATCGATTGAGCACGGGGATCGACCAGTCCGCTCTCGCCGCACCCATGCCATGACCACCTCGATGACACCGAGCATTTCCAGCGCTGCCGCTCCAGGGTGAGGACAGCGGCGGCGATTGACGAGAGCCGGTTCGGGCTGCAGCGGGCGCGGCGGAAGATCCGTCAGGACTTGAGCCTTGCAACGCTTCGTTCAACCGGCGCCCGAGCTGCCGACAGGGCTCTGTTGGCCGTCCGCTGGGTGGGCGTGAGCTCTCCAAGGGGCGGCCGTCCGACCGGCGTGGTCGCCCAGGGGCCGGCGCCGATGTAGGCGCGGTCGGCGATGACGGGAACGCCCTGGCGCTCGCGGATACGGATGATGTGGTGGGTGCGGGCCGCGGTGAGGTCGTGGGTGCGGCCGGGCAGGGCGGGCGAGATCTACAGCGGGTTGCCCGCGGGATCGGCTACGACCTGCACGTTCACCCCGTGGCGGCGGTGCTCGGGGGAGAAGTCGGCCCGGCTGTCGCCGACCCGGTCGCACTCGGCGAGCGTTCCGTCGAGCAGGACGTAGACGAGGTCGGTCTCCCGCAGGATCCGCAGCAGTCCAGGTGCCCGGTGGGACAGGTGGTCGATGACGGCGGTGGCGTAGGCGTGGGCTGTGCCGACGGATATGCCGAAGCCCGCGGCGATCTGCGTGAGCGTGTCGTGCCGGCGCAGGTGGACGAGGCCGGTCAGGGCCCGCTGGTGAGGCGGGAGCTTGCAGCGGCGGTCACCCTCACGGGTGACGATGAGCATGGTGACCCAGTCGACCAAGGCGTGGGGCAGGTCGAGTGCGGCAGGTTGTGGAACCAACAAGGCCCCCGAGCTGATGAGTTGAGACGCCGAGCACCTCTCTCAACGGCACGGGAGCCTCGTCCGTTGCGGGGCCCCGGCCGGTCACCCGATCAGTGGCCACTCTGAAAGACCTCACTGATGCGCGAGGGCGGCTTGCCCGGTTCTTGACGTTCTGGTGGTGAGGTTACGGGCTCGGGAGGTGCTGACGAACCCGATGCTCAGGGGTATGGAGTTGCGGACGGTGGCCCGGCTGACCGTGGCGCTTGGGATCCGTTGCCGCGTTGCAGGCCGTTAGCCTGTCGGTATGTCGGAGCGTGTCATGCCCGGTCGCACGGACGGCCTGATCCCCCTGGTTGCCGCGGACGCTCTGTGGGTCGATTTGACGGCCGGCAGTGCTGTGCCGACGGCTTCTGGGACATTCACCTGCTCTCCTGCCCCTGTCCAGGTGGGGTACGTCCTGCTCGGCTGCCATGTGGTGGCGACGGTGAGGGCGAGCGACGGTCAGTGGGGTGTTCCGGAGGTTGAGGTGCGCCGGGCGGCCGCGGACCTGAACGCGGTGAGGATGGATCGGCAGGACCTGGTCCGCATCGGTCCGTTTCGTGGGGCGCCGAGGCAGGAGTGCAACGAGGAAACGCCGCTGCGTTGGCGTCAGCGCATCAAGAGGGAGCTGCAGGAACTGGGCGACCCCGAGCGGGCAGCACGACGTGAAGTCGGCAGGCCGTACCATCTGGCGGGGATCGACTGGCGACAGCTGCTCGTGGAGCAGAGCCGCGACGGGACGCGGCGCACGTGGTGGCTGCCGCGCGCTGTGGTCAGGCTGCTGGACGCGGCCGAGCACGCCGAAACGCAGTGGGTGCGAGCCGCGCAGACCCGCCAGGCAAGCGCAGCCGTCACCGAGCCGCCCTCCCACCCCCGGCAGGCCCGAGAAGCCGGCGGTCGGCAGGCGACGAGCCCCGAGGGCTCCACCGCCTCGCTGCGCCCGTACGACAAAGAGCTGGAAGGCCAGCTGTACTCGGTGCTCAGCAGGAAGCCCGGTACCTCCCGCAGGGTGGCCGGGTGGGCGTGCGCCGTCTGCCGCACCGCGCCCGCCACCGTGCTCGACCACTGCCACGAACACGGCTACGTCCGCGCCCCCGTCTGCCAGTCCTGCAACACACAGGAACGCCCCGACCACCTGTACAGCAACGACATCCGCGTGGCGAACCGCTACACACGCCTCTTCCACACCGACGCCGACGACTGGCTCCGCCACTGGCACCGCTGCTCCGGCTGCCGCGCACGCACCACCCTGCCCCTGCCGCACCTCGCCGCATGGACCGCCCACATAGCCTGCCGATCACTGCGCCCGACCCATCGCGCCCCCCGCGGGCGCAAGCCCTGCGGTGTCCTGCGCGTGTCCTGGACGGGAAGTCAGAACGCACCCCGTTCCTGCCTGCTCACTGTCGCCGTCGACTTCTGCCCCTCCGGCGAGCACCGTGTCCTGGCGCAAGTCCCCTACCGCGAAGCCGCCGAGCGGTTTCGTACCTGGTTGGCCGAGACGGCCCCTGCCGTGGCCGCCGCGGCCGGTCCTGACCGCCTGGACGGCCTCCCTGCCCAGTTCCGGCCAGTCATCGCGGACACCAGCGGCGAGGACCTGGAACTGTTTTGAGCGGGCACCGGGAGACCTGACACCGTTCCTATTCAGTGCGTGGCAGCCCACCACAGGAGGTGCGCTCGGTCCGTGTCATTCTGAAGCGGAACCCCCAAGCCCCGCGGATTTCCGGATCCTGACCTCGTACCTCACCCCTTGAGTCATGACCACGACGGAGCAGCCTCATGACGCTGTCCCCCGGCCCCGGATCCCGGTTCTACGAGGTGCAGGAACTCCTGGAGGCCTACGCGGCGCACGACTGCACCTTCACCGACACTCCCGAGACCCCTGGGCCCGCCCTGTCCGCGTATCTCAGGATCGTCTCCCCAGACCCGCAGCGGACAGCCGACGCAGTACATCAGCTTGATGACATCCTCCGGACCGGCCTGTTCTCCCCCGAGATCGCGGACGACATCGAACTGCTCCCGAAGATCGAGCCGCCGTCCGGGCGGGGCGTCGAAGAATGCCTGCGCATCATCCGCGAGCATCTGGTCCGCCACCTCGGAAGCCCCGCACAGCAGAACCGGTCCTTGCCGCAGAACAAGTGGGAGTACAGAGAACGTTTCCCGGAACTGAACCAGTTCCTCGGAGCCCACTTCCATCAGGACTTCTCCGATGAGTACACCTCCTACGCCGAGGCTGTCGACGACTACTTGTCGGGGGCATCGGACGCTGACCTGGACCAGCTCGTACGGGACGTCACGGGGCTTCTCGCCATGGCCGCCACGGACAAGGACCTGAAGCAGGCTGTCTCCGTGCTGGGCATGGACGTATCACCTCCCTCAGGAATCAGCGTCCGCCGATGGCTCGAGGAGGTGGCCGGGACCGTCGCCGAGCGCCTTCGCCGCTAGGCATCGGCGTTCCCTTGGCTTTGCGCTTCATCGGCGGATGCTGTCGTTCCTCCAGCCTCGGTAGCGACGGTCCTGGCGGCGGCCGGAAGTGGCCCGCGCGGGTGGCCGTGCCCCCAGGGAACCCGAGGGCGTCCCCCCGGCGGGTGCGGTGGGTTGCGGGCCCGGGGCCGCATCGGTCAGACCCGGTCCAGGGGCCGGTGCGGGCCGCTGGGAAGCTCCACTTCGATCGTGTCGCCCGGGCGCACCGCTCCGCCCTCCTTCACGATGCTCATGATTCCGGCCTTGCGCACGACGTTCCCGGCCTCGTCGCGGCCGACGACCTGCTTCAGCAGCCCGCCCTGGAAGTTGTCGATCTGCACGCAGGGGTTGCGCAGGCCGGTCACCTCCAGCACCGCCTCGTCGCCGACGCGCAGCAGCGTGCCGACCGGCAGGCCGAGCAGATCGATGCCCCGGGTGGTGATGTTCTCGCCGAGGTCGCCGGACGCCACCTCGAATCCCTCCGCGCCGACCTCGGCGAAGAGTTCCTCGTGGATGAGGTGGACCTGGCGCAGGTTCGGCTGGGTGGGGTCCTGGGCGACGCGTGAACGGTGCTTGACCGTCACGCCGGCATGGACGTCCCCCTCCACCCCGATCCCGGCGAGCAGCGTGATGCTGTCCCGGTTCGGCTTGGTGAACGAGTACTCGCCGTTGCTGCTGACCGCCGTCACTGTCCCGCTCATCCCCGGAGCCCTCCCACGATGCCGATGAACCAGCCACGACCCTAACCGCCGGACTGCGGTACGCAGCGGTCACGGTCGAACGTGGGTGCGGCCGTCACCGCGTCGGCGCCGGGTGCAGTGCCGGGTGGCGGTCCGCGGCCGCGTCGGGGACGTGGACGATGCCGACGGGTGCACGCGGTCGGGGCCGGGCCGGGACCAGGTCGTCCGCCGCGCCGTGTACCGGCGTCCGTCCCGCCGTACAGCACGGCGTCGTACAGGCCGTGACGCTGGTGGCGGGCCGGGCATCACCACCACGCTGACCGCATGCACATCCCCCTCCGTACTCCGACGCACCCGGCGGACTCCACCGAGTTCGCCATGGCCTTCACCTCCACCCCGCGCGGCGCCCGTCTCGCCCGGCTCTTCGTCGCGCACTGCCTGAACGCCTGGGGCCACCCCTACGACGGCCACGTCAACGAGACACTGACCCTGATCACCGCCGAGCTGTGCGCCAACGCCGTACGGCACGGACGCGTCCCCGGCCGGGACTTCCACGTCCGGCTGGCCGCCGAGGCGGACGGTGGGCGGCTGCGCCTGGAAGTCTCCGACACCCGCGTCGAACGCCGGCCCGTCGTCGCCGTTCTCGCGGAACCCGACGCCGAATCCGGCCGCGGCCTCCTCCTCGTCACCGCCCTCGCCGATGACTGGGGTGTCACCGACCGCCGGGGCGGCCCCGGCAAGACCGTGTGGGCGACCCTGAGCACGCACCGGACCTCGGCGGAATGACCACACCGAACACGCGCGGCTTTCCGCCCCTCCCTACCAGGGCACCGGCCGTCCGCCGGCGGCGAGGTACCCGGACAAGCCGATGACGGTGAAGGAGCTGGTCGTCCAGGCCGGCCGGCAGGCGGCCCGTCCGGTGTCCTGACGCGAGGGCTCGAGGCCGGGCACGGGCCGCAGCGGCTTCAAGCGCATGTACTCGCGCTTCGTCGCCCTGCGGATCCGGCCCGCCGGACGCGAGATCCGCCAGGCCACCCAGGGTGCGGAACTGCCCGAGCGGTGGCTGCTGGCCCAATGGCCCGCCACCGAGCCGGAACCGGTGCAGTTCTGGCTCTCCAGCCTGCCCTCCGGCATGCCCCTGGCCACCCTGGTGCGGCTGGCCAAGCTCCGCTGGCGCATCGAGCACGACTACCGGGAGATGAAACAGGCCCTGGGCCTTGCCCACTTCGAAGGCCGCACCTGGAACGGCTGGCACCACCACGTCACCCTCGTCTGTGCCGCCCACGCCTTCTGCACCCTCCAGCGGCTGGCACGAGCCCCAAAAGACGCGGCGCAGGACTGAGCCTCTGACCAGGTCGTCCGCGAGTTGCAGACGCTCCTCGGCCTCTGGGCCGACACCTGCCCCACCTGCCACCGCGCCGTACCCATCCCCATACGAACCTGACCAAGCCCTACCGGTCCTCGGGAGACCTCGGCGCCTACCCGGCCACCGACGCGGGGTGGGCTGCCACCGCCGGTGTGACACAAGTTCCTGACGGTCGATGACCTGAAGTCATCCAGGTGAGGGCGAATCGTCCTGCTTCGGCCCCGGCCGCGCGAAGGTGACCGGGGCCGGAACTTGAACGGTGGCTTTGGTCGTGGCTTGTGAGGCGGTCAGCTCTGGGGCATTCAGCGGCTGATGTCGTCCAGCTCGGTCAAGTCCTCATGGGAGAGGGAGAGTCCCGCGCCGGCGATGTTCTGGCGCAGGTGTGCCGTCGATGACGTGCCGGGGATGAGCAGGATGTTCGGTGATCGCTGCAGCAGCCAGGCCAGTGCGACGGACATCTGTGTCGCCTCCAGTCGAGCGGCGACCGCCGAGAGCGCCGAGGACTGAAGCGGGGTGAAGCCCCCGAGGGGGAAGAAGGGCACGTATGCGACGCCGTCGGTGGCGAGCCGGTCGATGAGCTTGTCGTCGTGGCGGTGGGCGAGGTTGTACATGTTCTGCACGCACACGATCGGCGCGATGCTCTGTGCCTCGGTGACCTGCTCCTCGGTGGCGTTGCTGATCCCGAGGTGGCGGATCAGGCCCTGCTGCTGGAGTTCGACGAGCGTGGCGAACGCCTCGGCGAGCGAGCCGGGCTGGGGACCTTCGGCGTTGCCGAGTCGGAGGTTGACCAGGTCGAGTACGTCGAGGCGGAGGGACTTGAGGTTGTCGTGGACCTGACGGCGCAGATCTTCGGGTCGGCGGGCTGTAGGCCAGCCGCCCTGTTCGTCGCGGGTCGCGCCCACCTTGGTCACGATGTGCAGCGACTCGGGATAGGGGTGCAGTGCCTCGCGGATCAACTCGTTGGTGACACGCGGCCCGTAGGCGTCGCTGGTGTCGATGTGCGTGATACCGAGGGCGACCGCTTCACGCAGCACGGCCAGGGCACCCTCGCGATCGGCGGGTGGCCCCATGACCCACGGGCCGGCCAGTTGCATGGCGCCGTAGCCGAACCGGGTGACGGTCAGGTCCCCCAGAGTCCAGGTGCCGCCGGGAAGAGAGAGGGAAGGTGTGCTCATCTTGTTGCCTTTCATCGTGCACTCGGGGGTGGCGCCTGCTGCCTCCCTGCATCAGCATTGGAGAGAAACTTCCTGTCGGGAAGTAGGCACTTGGGAGTGCGTAACCCACCCATTGGTGAGAGGTGCGATCAGTGACGACGATGAAGGCGGCCCAGAAGAGGGCTCAGGCCAAGGTGGAGTACAACGCGTTCCTGGCAGGGTGTCCCAGCCGGCAACTGCTCGACCGAATCTCGGACAAGTGGGTCGTCCTGATCCTGTGTGCGCTGGGCGGCGACAACAGCCCCGGCCAGCCCGGTGCAGCACACGCAGACGCTCCGAAGGCGATGCGTTACTCCGAGATCTCTCGTCTTCTGGCCGGGGTCAGCCAGAAGATGCTGACCCAGACGCTGCGGTCGCTGGAGCACGATGGTCTGCTCACCCGTACCGTGACGCCAACCGTCCCTGTCACCGTCTCCTACGAGCTGACCGACCTCGGCCTCTCGCTCCACCACATGACCCGCGGGCTCAGAAACTGGGCGCAGACACACATGGCCGAGGTCCTCGCAAACCGCGAGAACTACGACGCTCGCACCCCCTGATGACTCACATCCAACCGTCCAACAGCTCTACGTTCTCGGCCTACACCCTCAACTGCGAAGAGCCCAGCAGACGCTGGACAGCGTCCTCCCACGAGATCTGGGTCATGCTTCGCATTCTCTCTTCCGACGGATCAGTCACAGCGCCGGCATCGATGTGACGACAACGAACGGCGGATCGAGATGGGGCCGGCGCCTTCGGCCATGGACATCACCGTGCATCCGCACCTCGTCCGTGCCCCGCGGCGGGAGTCCGGGATCCGACCAGGTGGGTACCGATGTCCGAGGTGGGCGGTATTTTTGACGCTGATCGTCAGGGCGCGGTCGCCGGACGTCACGGCGTCGCGCGTCCGGCGGTCCCGGTGATCGTCCTGTCCGAAAGGTCCTCGTGAAGCCCACCCTGGCCGCCGCGCAGCTCCGCGGCAGTCTCACGCAGTACCTCACCACGACGTACGCGCTGGCCGACGAGGACACGCGGCTGGCGCTGGAGCGGTTCCTCGGGGATCCGGAGACGGGCATCTTCCGGGGGCCGTACCTGCGGATCAGGACGCCGTTCCACCCGGCCGACGACGGGTGGCGGTCGGCGCTGGAGTGGCAGCCGTCGTTCACGCCGTGGCGGCACCAGGCGAAGGCGTGGGAGCGGCTGAGCACGTACAAGGGGGCGGCCGAGCCGACGCTCGTGACGACCGGTACCGGGTCCGGCAAGACCGAGTCGTTCCTGATCCCCGTGCTGGACCACTGCCGGCGGCAGAAGGCGCTGGGCCGGCGCGGGGTGAAGGCCGTGCTGCTGTACCCGATGAACGCGCTCGCCACCGACCAGGCCGGCCGCATCGGCGAGTACCTGGCGCAGCCGGAGCTGGCTCAGGTGACGGCCGGCCTCTACATCGGCGACAAACCGGACACGGATTTCCGGCGGGTGATGACGCGGCGCGAGGAGATGCGCCAGTCGCCGCCGGACGTGCTGATCACCAACTACAAGATGCTGGACCTGCTGCTGCAGCGGGCCGAGGACCGGCCGTTGTGGGAGGGCGCGGACCCGGCGTACGTCGTGCTGGACGAGTTCCACACCTACGACGGCGCGCAGGGCACCGACGTGGCGATGCTGCTGCGGCGGCTGGCGTCCGCCGTGGGCGCCTCGAAGCCGGAGCGGCCCCTGGGGTCGATCTGCCCGGTGGCGACCTCGGCGACCCTCGGTGAGGGCGGGGGCGACACCGGCGGCATCCTCACCGTCGCCGAGCAGGTGTTCGGCGTGCCGTTCGGTCCGGACTCGGTGATCGGTGAGGAGCGGCTGAGCGCCGACGACTTCGTCGGCGACATCGACTACGAGCTGCCCGAGCCCCCCGATCCCAAGGAGGTCATCGAGGTCTCGGGCGGGCCGGGTGTGGAGTCCGACCCGGACCGGCTCGACCTGGACGGGCTCGCCGAGCGGCTGCTGGGGCGGCGCGGCCTGGACGTCTTCCAGATCGGGCGGCTGCTGAAGAAGCACGACTTCACCCACGGGGTGCTGGCGCTGCTGAACGGCGATCCGCTCGACGAGTGGGGGCTGCGGGACCGCATGGCCCGCTTCGGGTACGCGTGGGCGCGCACCGCGCGGGAGAACCCGCGGCTGGCACTGGAGGCGTTGTCACGGTTCGTGGCGCTGCTGTCGTCGGCGCGGGACCCGGAGTCCGACCAGCACAGGCCGCGTCCGCTGGTGCACGTCGAGGCGCACCTGTGGGTGCGGCCGGTGGGGCGGGTGCTGAGCGGGGTGGGCGCCCGGCCGGAGTTCCGCTGGTACGAGGACGAACGGAGCGCCGCGCGGCGCTCGGCCCTCACCGCGGCCTCCGCGTCCGAGGACACCTCCGACGGCGAGGAGTGGCCGACGGCGGACTCGCGGCGGCCGCAGGCGCTGCCGGGTTCGGACACCGTGCAGCGGCCGGCGCAGGCCCACCTGCCCGCGATCTACTGCCGTGTCTGCGGCCGTTCGGGCTGGGCGGCGCTGTCCCCGGAGGCGGATCCGCAGAAGCTGGAGACCGGCCCGCTCAAGATCTGGCAGGCCGCCGTCGGGCGGGACAAGCGGCGGTTGCGCTACTTCGTCTCGGCCACGCCGGCCGAGGCACGGGACGCCCTGGCCGCGCTCACCGGCGCCGCGCCGAAGCAGGCGGGCGGCGTCGACCCGCAGTCCGTGGTGGTGCTGGACGGGGCGCAGGGCACCTACCGCCTGCCCGTCGCCGAGGACGGGGAGGGGCTGCAGGACGCCTGGTTCGCGCGGGCCGTCCTGGACAAGAAGACCGCCGACCAGGCCGCCAAGGACGACACCTGCCCGGCCCGGGCGTGGACTCGAACAGGGCCACGGCATCGGCCTTGAACTCGTCCGAGTAGTCCTTCATCGCCATCGGCGGTCTCTCGCTTCCTCCGGATCAAGCAGATCCAGTATCAGCGTGTCCACCACTCAGGGGGAGGCTCCAAGCGTTGGACGCTCGGTTCTCCGCATCGGCCGGCCTGGCGAGGAGGTGTGGTCTGCCCTCGCCTCTCACATGTCACGAGCGGGACGGAACCGATGCCGCGCCAAGGGGAACCTGTCCCACAGAATCTCCGAGCGGATCTCGCCACCGAGGACCGCGGCGAGGAAACGGGTGACAGTCAGGTCGTACCGCTCCCACTCCTCTCCGGACCCGTCATTGATCACGACCGTACGACTGGGGAATGCCGAAGTGCGACGCACCGACGTCTTTCCCCCGGTATCGCCGGGAGGGCACCGAGACGGCGCAGAAATGCCTACGCTCGTCCCACAGTTGTGTGACCCGCGGAAGAGGAGGGTGCGATGGATCCCATCGTGGTGTCGGCGGGGTCGGCCTTGGTCGGTGCGATGGCCACGGACGGCTGGGAGCGGGCCCGGGAGGCTCTGGTCTCCCTGTGGCGGCGCGTGCGCCCGGAGCAGGCGGACACGGTCGGCGCGGAACTCGCCGCCGTCCGCGCCCAGCTCCTCGTCGCCCGGAGCGCGGGGGACACCGACACCGAGGAGGCTCTGACGGGGAGTTGGCGGCTGCGGCTGCAGGAACTGCTCTCCGAGAACCCTGCCTTGGCCGACGAGCTGCGACGGCTCCTCGACCAGGAGTTGGCGCCCGCGATGACGGCGCACACGCGGGCCGACGGCGCGTCGACCGTGATCAATGCGAACGCCTCCGGGAACTCCAGGATGTTCGTGGCGGGGCGCGACCAGCACATCACCGGTTGAGCAGGCACGTCGGCGCTCGCCGGCACCGGACGTCCCGGCCGGACGGACGCAAAGGGCCGTCCACCGCTTCGGCGCGGGCCCGGTCGGGACGTTCCCCCTGCTCGGCCTCGACGCACGCCCCGTTCGACCGTCGGAGGGGCCACCCCGGGAAGAGGAGTTGAGGTGACGCATCCGTACTCGCCGAAGGAGGCGCCGGACGACGGGCGTCCGGCGACGTCGTCGGCCCGACGCACCGATGACACCGGCGGCACCGGCCCGCACGCGGACCCTTCCTCCGCGTCGGCGGACGGCGAAGGCTCCAAGGTGTTCATCACGGCCACGTCCAGCGGCTTCAGCCGCACCTACATCGCCGCCGGGGACATGACGGTCCACGACGCGCCGCCCCCGTACCACCTCACGGCGTGGCCGGCCGACCTGCCCGTCGTGCCGCCCGGGCAGGCACGCGCGCACCCCAGTCTGCTGCTGCGCACGAGCCACGCGGTGGTGCCCTTCACCGGCCGTGGGACGGAACTGGAAAGCCTCCGCCGGTGGCGCGACGACGACGCCCTGCCCGGGCCGGCGGTCCGGTTGGTGCACGGCCCCGGCGGGCAGGGCAAGTCCCGGCTGGCCGCGCAGACCGCACGGCTGTGGTCGGCCGACGGGTGGTCCGTGCTGGTCGCCCGTCACCGCCGGGACCTCTCCGCACCGGTCGCCGACACCGTCGAACCGGTGGCGGGTGCCCGCGGAACACTGGTGGTGGTCGACTACGCCGAGCGCTGGGACCTGCTCGATCTGGTGTCCTTGCTGAAGGACCTCCGCGCACCCGGCGTCCGCGTGCGGGTGCTCCTCCTCGCCCGTTCGGCCGGCCAGTGGTGGGAGGTCCTCCGGTACCGGATCGACCGCGATCTGGGGATGCTCGCGGACACCCAGGTGCTCGGCCCGCTCGCGGAGCACCCGGTCCACCGCGTCCACCTCTTCACAGCGGCACGCGCCGGTTTCGCCGAGCGGCTCGGTGTGCCGGACCCGGAGCCGGTGACGCCGCCCGCGGCTCTCCTGCGGCACGAGGCGTACGGCCTGGTCCTCAGCGTGCACATGGCCGCGCTCACCGCCGTCCTCGCCCACCTCGACGGGACCACGGCCCCCACGAAGCCCACGGAGGTCTCCTCCTACCTCCTCGCCCGTGAGCGCGACCACTGGCGGGAGCTGCACAACGGCCTCGACCGCCGGTTCCCCACCGACCCGGACACCATGGCCCGGGCCGTCTACACCGCGACGCTCACCGGCCCGTTGCCCTACCGCGTCGGCCTGCGCGCCCTGCAGAAGATCGGCGTGCACGCCGTCCCGCCCGACCACGTCCTCGCCGACCACGGCGTCTGCTATCCCCCGACGGTGACCGGTACCGTCCTCGAACCGCTGTATCCGGACCGCCTCGGCGAGGACTTCCTCGCCCTCTCCACCCCCGGACACGCGTCCGCGTACCCGGCCGATCCGTGGGCGGACGAGGCGGCGGCGGAGCTGCTGTCCGGTACCCTCCAGGACTCCGCTCCCACCTGGGTCCCGCCGGCCCTGACCACCCTGATCGAAACCGCGCGCCGCTGGCCCCACATGGCCGAGCGGCTGTGCCGGGTGCTCCGTGCCCATCCCTGGCTCGCGGTACGGGGCGGCAGCGGCGTGCTCATGGCACTGGCCGAACTCGACGTCCTCGACAGCGCCCTGCTGGAGGCGATCGGTGCCCACCTCCCCGTCGGCGCCAGCCTCGAACTCGACATCGGCATCGCCGCGTTCGCCCGGCGCCTGACCAGGGACCGGCTGGCCCGCACCGACGACGCCGCGACCCGTGCCCGGCTGCGGACCGAACTCGGCGCCCGGCTGTCCTCGGCGGACCTCCACCGCCAGGCGGTGGTCGAGTACCAGGAAGCCCTCGCGCTCTACCGCGGGCTCGACCCCGATAGCTACACGCTCGACCAGGCCGAGGGGCTGTCGATCGCCCTGGGCGGCCTGGGCAACTCCCAAGCCGCGCTGGGCCGGTACGAGGAGGCGCTGGCGAACACCACGTCGGCGGTCGAGGCCTACCGCGCGCTCGCCTCGATCTTCCCCACCACGCACGGGCCGGTGCTGGCGAGGACTCTGCTCAACCAGGGCGGTCAGCTGTGGCACCTGGGGCGGCGGCAGGAGGCGGTGGCGGCCACCGAGGAGGCCGTCGAAGTCTGCCGAGCGCGGGACGGCGGTCAGGTCACGCACGAGGCCGAGGCGGCCCGCGGCGCCGCGCTGGGCAACCTCGGCATGATGCTCCTGCAGACGGGCGAACCGGAGAGGGCGCTCTCCGTCACCGCCGAGTCGGTGGAGATCCACCGGCGGCTCGTCGAGGCCGACCCGGCCTCCCATCGGCCGGGACTGGCGGAGAGCCTGTACAGGTACGCGGCGGCCCGCGAGGCGCTCCGGGCCGAAACCGGTCGAGCGGCCGAGGCCGTGGCCGAGGCCACCGAGACGTACGCCGACCTGGCCGGTGTACGGCGGGACCGGTTCGCCGACGCCCTCCGGTCCAGCCTGCGACTGGAGGAGGACCTCGACGACACCTCGTTCCCGGCCGAGCTGCGACGGGTCGCCCTCCAGCGCGGAGTCCACCACGTCTCGGTGACCCCCGACGGCGCACACGCCCTGGCGGCCGCCCTCCTGGTCCACCGGGCGGAACGGTGCCTCGCCGAGGGACGGTTCGCCGAATGCCGTGACCTGGCCACCGACGCCGTCGAACGGTACCGGGGCTTCGCCGGGAAGGACCCGCGGACGTACGGGCACGAGCTGGCGAACGTACTGCACCTGGCCTCGCTCGCCGAAGGCAAGCTGGGGGAGTTCGGCCCGGCCCTGGCGCACAGCGCGGAGGCGACCCGGCTCCTGCGGCCGCTCGTGCGGGCCGACCCCGACGCCCTTCCCGCCCTGGCAACCGCTCTCCTGACACACGTGGGCATCCGCCTCACGGCGGGCACGGATCTCCCCCTGGCACTCGAACCCGCCCAGGAGGCGGTGCGGCTCTACGGGGAACTCGCGAAGCAGGCACCGGCCACGTTCGGACAGGATCTCGTCCTCTCCTACCGCTTCCTCGTCGATGTCCTGCACGGCCTCGGCGACCACGCGACGGCCGACGAGATCTCCCGTGCCCTCAACACGATGCCCCGGGGCGAGTCGTAGGGCGGGCGCCCACCGGAGCCCGACCGTCCGGTGGGCGCCCGCCCGCGTACGGCACCCTCCTGTACACGCACCGACGCCAGGGGCTCCGCCCGTGCCCGTCTGTTCACAGAACGGCAACACCCGTTCCCACCATGCGGATTATCACGGCGTGCCCTCGACAAACCGGGGACCTCACTGTCACCCTCCCGCCATGCACCTCGTCCCTCGTGTTCTGCGCCGCGTCCTCGCCGGCGCCACCGTCGCTCTCCTCGCGACCGCGGTCGGCTGCGCCCCGCAGCCCGAGGCCGACGCGTCCGCCACCTCCTCCGGTCCGGCCGGCGCTTCGTGCGCCAAGGGCAAGCTCCCCACGAAGACCTCCGGCAAGCTGACGATCGCCACCGACAAGCCCGCCTACGAACCGTGGTTCAAGGACGACGACCCGTCCAACGGCGAGGGCTTCGAGTCGGCCGTCGCGTACGCCGTGGCGGAGCGGCTCGGGTACGGCGAGGACGCCGTGGTCTGGCAGAGCGTGCCGTTCAACAAGGCCTTCGCCCCGGGTGAGAAGACCTTCGACTTCGACATCAACCAGGTCTCCGTCAGCGACGAGCGCAAGAAGGCCGTGGACTTCTCGTCCGGCTACTACGACGTGCGCCAGGCCGTCGTCGCGCTGAAGGGCTCCAAGGCCGCGAAGGCGACCGGTGTCGCGGACCTCAAGGGCCTCGAGCTGGGCGCCCAGGTGGGCACGACGAGCCTCGACTACATCGAGGACGTCGTGCGGCCGGCCCGGGACGCCGCCGTCTACGGAAAGAACGACCAGGCCAAGTCCGCGCTGAAGAACGGCCAGGTCGACGCGATCGTGGTCGACCTGCCGACCGCGTTCTACATCACCGCCGCCGAGGTGACCGACGCGGAGATCGTCGGCCAGTTCGAGAACCAGGGCGGCGCCCCGGAGCGGTTCGGCCTGGTGCTGGACAAGGGCAGCGCGCTCACCCCCTGCGTGACGAAGGCCGTGGACGCGCTCCGTGAGGACGGCACCCTGACGAAGATCGAGCAGCGGTGGCTCTCCGACGCGGTCGACGTACCGGTGCTCACGTGACCGTCGTCAAGGGCGGGTCCGGCCGTGACGGCGCGGACGACAGGACCGAGGAGGACAAGGACGGCAAGGGCGGCGGACCCGGCGGCGACGGCACGGCCGGTTCGTCCGGCGCCGCCGACCCGTACGTCCCGTCGCCGCGCCGGCTGGAACGTGAGCGGTACCGGCGCGTCCGGGCCCGCCGGGCCACGGCCATCGCCGCGCTGTCGACCCTGGTCACCGGGGCCGCCCTGTACCTGCTCGTCGTCAGCGCGCCCGGCTGGCAGCGCACCAAGGAGACGTTCTTCAGCCCCGAGTACGCGCGCGAGGCGTTCCCGAAGGTCATGGAGGGCCTCTGGCTGAACCTGCGGCTGCTGCTGGTGTGCGGTGCCGCCGTGCTGGTCCTCGGCATGCTCATCGCCGTCGCCCGCACCCTGCGCGGCCCGGTGTTCTTCCCGCTGCGGGTACTGGCGGCGGCGTACACGGACTTCTTCCGCGGGCTGCCGCTGATCATCAACCTGATGATCGTGGTCCTGGGCGTCCCGGCGCTGCGGCTCCAGGGCGTCACGGTCGACCCGGTGCTCCTGGGCGGTACGGCGCTGACGCTGACGTACTCGGCGTACGTCGCCGAGGTGTTCCGCGCGGGCATCGAGTCGGTGCACCCCTCGCAGCGCGCCGCGGCCCGCTCCCTTGGCCTGTCGAACCGGCAGGCGCTGCGGTTCGTGGTGCTGCCGCAGGCGGTGCGCCGCCAGGTGCCGCCGCTGCTGAACGACCTGGTGTCCCTGCAGAAGGACACCGGTCTGGTGTCGATCGGCGGCGCGGTCGACGCCGTGCGCGCGGCGGACATCGTCGTGGGCCGCAGCCTCAACTACACGCCGTACATCGTGGCCGGGCTGGTGTTCGTCGCCCTGACGATCCCGATGACCCGCTTCACGGACTGGGTGACGGCCCGGACGGACCACCGGCGGGCGCAAGGAGGAACGACGTGAGCGGCGACGTGCCGGTGCTGCGGATGGAGTCCGTGCGCAAGACCTTCGGCGGCTCGGTCGTCCTGCGGGACGTCGACCTGGAGGTCGCCCCGCACACGGTGACCGCGCTGATCGGCGCCTCCGGTTCCGGCAAGTCGACGCTGCTGCGGTGCGCCAACCTCCTGGAGGACATCGACGACGGCGCGATCTGGCTGGACGGCGAGGAGATCACCGACCCGCGCGCCGACCAGGACGCGGTGCGGCGCCGGATCGGCGTGGTCTTCCAGGCGTACAACCTGTTCCCGCACATGACGGTGCTGGAGAACATCACGCTCGCCCCGCGCCGGGTGCACGGCGTCCCCCGTGACCGGGCCGGGGAGCAGGCCCGGGACCTGCTGGAGCGGCTCGGGCTGGGCGCGAAGGCGGGCGAGTACCCGGACCGGCTCAGCGGCGGCCAGCAGCAGCGGGTGGCGATCGCGCGCGCCCTCGCCGTGCGCCCCCGGCTGCTGCTGCTCGACGAGATCACCGCGGCCCTCGACCCCGAGCTGGTCGGCGAGGTGCTGAACGTCGTGCGCGACCTCAAGGGCGACGGCATGACCATGGTGCTGGCCACGCACGAGATGGGCTTCGCCCGCGAGGTCGCCGACCAGGTCTGTTTCCTGGACGGGGGCGTGGTGCTGGAGCGCGGCACCGCCGAGCAGGTCTTCGGCGACCCGCGCCAGGACCGCACGCGGCGCTTCCTGCGGCGGATCGTGGAGGCGGGCCGCCTGTGAGGGGCCGCGGCGGGCCGGGGTGACCGGAGGGGGTGGCCTCCGATGAGCCGGTCGAGGCCGCTCCGGAGCAACGGCGGGGAGACGCGGCACGAGGGGAGACGCCGTCTGCCTTCTGGACCGCGAGGGCCTCTCTCGCTGGGTGCGAGGGGAACGCCGCACGGGCGTCAGGATCAAGGACGCCCACCGGTTGGGCATCCGCGTCATGACCACCTCGATGACCCCGATCGAGAGGTACGGCGTAAGAACGCCTCTCCCCGACGTGGGACTGAGCGCTCTCCCGCATCCGCGGGGAACCGGTGCCCGCCCGGTTCGGCGTCACCGGGCGAACGACGCCTGCCGCGGCACCAGCGACGTGGGAGAGTGAACAGCGATGATCTTCACGAGGGAATGGGACTGGGGCTCCCTGGAGACGCTGAGCATCCCGGCGATCGGGCTTCCGGCGTATCTCGAGCGCCTTCTCGGGCAGGACCCCGAAGAGCGGACCCGTGCCGGTCGGGTTCTGTACTGCCAGGTCGTCAACCAGGGACACCTGTACAGCGCCGCCGCCCCCTGCGTCGACGCCCTCACGGCCCGGGCCCGAACGGGTACGCCGCTGACGCCGCAGGCCGTGAGTCTTCTCGAGTGTGTTCTGAACGCCCGGAACGCCGGCGTGCGCGCCGCGGTGGAGGACGGGTCCGTCGACGTCGCCGGTTACTGCAGGAGTGAGGTACTGGCCGTGCTCCCCCGTTTGCTCCGCCACGCGGACGGTGCGGACGCCGAGTACTTCCGCGAGGTCTGCTACCTGGTTCCCCAACTGGCCGATTCCTCCGACGCGGTGGTCACCTTCCTGCGCAAGTCCGCCTCGACGTTCGACGGCGAACTGCGACAGGTGGCCGCCGACGCGTTGGAGGAGGCCGAAGAGGTGGCCGGGGGCACGTCCTGGGCTCACTGAAGCGGAAGAGTCGGGACGGTGGGGACTTCGCCGGTCTGCGGGTCGCGGTCCGTCCGTCGGGGCCGCCGGGCTCGGTGGTGGTCGGTGAGAAGGTGGGTGCCGGTGGCAGGGAAGCGGTGTGCTGATGCCGCGTTCCCTCCCACCGGTTCTCCCGGAGGGCTACGTGCCGGGCCCCGAGGTCACACCCGTACCAGCCGGTCCGTGAAGTCGTTGCCGAACACACCGTGGGGGTCGAGCCGGTCGAGGATGCCGACCGCCTCCGCCCACTGTCCGCGCCCGTACGAGGCCGGGATCACGGTGCCGATGACCTCCTGGTCGGCCCAGGCCGCGGTGTCGGTGTACCCCCAGCCCTTGGACCACTCGACACGGGCGAGCGCGTAACCGCCGTCGAAGGTGCGCAGCAGGAAGCGTTCCAGGTCGCGGTAGAAGGCGTGCGCCCCGGGGGTGGTCGGCTGGGTGAGCACGTCGACCCACACCGCGCAGTCGAACTCCGGGTGGTCGGGGTGCGGCCGGACGACGGACAGCAGCGGCGGGCGGGCGCCGGGGGCCGCCGACTCCTCGGGCCTGTCCAGTCCTCCGACGCGGATCTCGACCTGGCCGTTGACCGGATAGCTGCCGCGCAGCGCCGCCGACTTGAGCCGCTCGCTGTAGTAGGCGGCGAACTCGGAGACGACTCTTTGCACATCGGCGCGCCGGGTCAGAACGGCGTAACCGTTCGCGGTCTCGCGCAGGGTGGTGGGGCGCAGGTAGAACTGGAGCGCGTGCGCGGGACCCCACAGGTCGGTGGCGAGGGTGGCGGTCAGGCCGGTCGCCGCCACCGTGTACTGGGCGAGGCCGAGTTCGGGTGCGAGGAACCAGGCTCCCTCGCCGACGAGGCGTCCCGCGAGGCGGGCGACCGGTGTCGGCAGGACGTCGCTGAACGGGTAGTTGTACGGGTGGCTGACGGGCCGTGAGGTGAGGGGGCGCTTGGGGCTGAGGCTCCACACCTTCAGCCAGGGGCGGTCGGTGAAGGCGAACCAGATGGCCTCCACGCGACCCGCGCGATCGAGGAAGTCGGCGAACGTGTTGCCCCGGCCGGCCGCCGCGCTGCCGGGTGCCGCGAACAGTTCGTCGCTGCTGATGTCGACGCGGCTGACGCAGCGCAGCGGCACCTCCTCCCCTGCCTGGAGCACCACCTCGGTCAGCAGTCCGCGTCCGATGTGGGTGGCCAGCGCCTCGCACTCGTCGTCGGCGCCCCGGTGGAACGTGCGCACCACGTACTCGGCGCGTCCGGTGTCCCAGACGACGGCGGTGAGGGAGAGGACGAGGTTGCTGAGCGAGCCGTAGGTGTGACCGGGGCGCGCGGTCTCCCCCGCGGCCGGGACGCTGGTGCCGTGGGCGTCGATGGCCAGGGTGCCGCCGAGGGTCAGCTCCCCGGGCGCCGGGGTGTTGGTGACTCCGAGGCCGTGGTCGGCGAGGAAGGCCATCAGGGTCTCCAGGAGCACGCCGGTCTGCGCGCGGACGGCGCCGGGCGCGCCGGGGGGCGGGGTGACGAGTTCCATGCCGGTGAGGTGGCGGGTGGTGTCCAGGAGGAGGACCCGCTCGTCCGACTGGGAGGGGCCGGTGATGGTGAGCGGGGACCAGTTGTGCGCCTTGCCGCGTGCGCGCAGCCGCCAGCCCGCACGGTGGGCCCAGTTGGCCAGGTCGGCGACGTCCTGCGCGGTGCGCGGCGCGCAGGCCCATAAACCGCTGTGGGTGATCTCCCCCGACCAGTTCACGTAGGGGGTGCGGTACGCGACCAGTCCGGCGGGCAGTTCGGGCGCGTCCGGGGGAATGGCGGAGGGGGCGGCGACGGCCGGGGACGCGCCCGCCGTCCAGGCCGGGAGCGGGACGCCGACCACCGCGGCGGTGATCGCCGCCGCCCGGATCACCGCACGGCGGGAGGGGCGGGAGGCTCTGGCATCGGGAACGAGACGTTCAGACATAAACTTGAATGTACGCCGCCATGCTGACGGATCGGCGGAAGAGAAGGAAGTGCCGCCGAAACGCTTCGCTCTCGCACGGTCCGGGCGCCGTCGGGCCCACCTGCGATCGATGGCGGACCGCCGGCTCGGGCACCACGCCCGCCGGTCACGCCGACCGGGCGGGCGGGCCGCGCGGAGCCGGAAGGCACCTGCCCGGCGCGGCGTCAGTGCCTGCGTACGCGGGCGGTGACGGGAACGCTCTCGCGGCGGGCGCGGTCACGGGACGGGAGTCGGCGCGGGCCGCTGCCGGTGGCCGGCGGGAGCGCGCCTGCTCAGTGGCCGATCGCCAACGCCTCCCGCAACATCGGCAGCGACGCGTGCAGTTCACGTTCCCAGTACGCCCAGCCGTGCGTCCCCGGCCCGTAGAAGTTGGTCGTCAGGTGCCGTGCCCCCACCCTCCGCAGCTCCCCCGCCAGCGCCTGGTTCTGCCGGTTGAAGTCCGCCTCCAGGGCGCTCGTGGCGCCCGGCTGGTCCAGGGGGCCGGTCGTGCCGTCGCCGCAGGACAGGTACACCGGGATGGAGCGGAGCCGTTTCGCCAGGTGGTACGGGTCGTGGTCCTCCCAGATGCGGCGCTGCGCGACCGGGTCGCCCCAGACGCGCAGGGGGTCGTTGCCCTGGCCGGCGAAGAAGCCCATGATGCGGTCGACCGACTCGGTGTCGAGGAGCGGGTGGGCGGAGCCGGAGTACGCGGCCGCCGCCCGGAACATGCCGGGGTGGCGGGCGGCGTAGAGGAGGGCGCCCTGGCCGCCCATCGACAGGCCGGCGACGGCGCGGCGGGCGCCGGCGCCCCAGTCGTGCTCCAGGAGGTGGCGCAGTTCCACGGTGTGGAAGGTCTCCCACGCGGGGTCGCCGCCCCGGCCGTGGTTCCACCAGTCGCTGTACCACCCGTTCCAGCCGGCCTCCGGCATCACGACGAGGACGTCGCGCAGGGCGGCGGTCTCCGCGACGTCCGTCTTCGCGGTCCATGACGTGTAGTCGCCGCAGCAGCCGTGGAGCAGCCAGAGTGTCGGCCAGTGCTGCCGGTGTCCGGCGTCCGGGTTCCAGCCGTCGGGGGTGAGGAGGCGGACCTTGACCGTCCGGCCGCCCAGGGCGGTGGACCGTACCGTCAGGTCGACCTGCCGGTCCGCGACCCGGGTGACGGCGACGACCTCCGCGCCGTGCGGTGAGGAGGTGCGGGACGACGCGTCCGCCTGCTCGCCGGTGGCGGCCAGTGCCGGTGCGGTCGGTGCGAGGGTGGCCAGCAGGACGGCGAGGACGAGCAGGATGCGGGATCGGAGGGACGGGAGGACGGTCGTGGTCGCGGACATGGCGGCTCCCTGCGGTGCGGTTCGTCGCTGCGTGAACAGTGAGACCGGGCTGGGTCAGCGTCTGCTGGGTCAGTGCCTGCGGGGCAGGATCACCAGGGCGTCGCCCACCGGGCGTTCGCCTGTGGCGTCGGACGGGTCGTTGATGACCTCGCCGTCGGTCACCATCGTCGTCGAGCCGCCGCCGTCGAGGTTGACGGCGTCGCGCAGCCCGAGGGCCTTGGCGATCCGGGCGCTCTCCACGATGCTCAGGCCGAGCGCTTCGGTGCTGCGCCCGTCGGCCGTGATGAGTACGGTGCGGCCGGACGCGTCCACCCCGGCCAGGGTGCGCGGGTTGCGCTTGTGCACCCAGCCGTAGTACCAGCTCGGGTCGCCCGGGTGCACCATGCCGTCGGTGGCCGGAGTGACGTGGAGCCGGCCGTCGCGGACCAGTTCGGGACCGGCGTTGACGATGTCGGTGCGCGAGGACGGGGAGACGCGCCTGCCCCGGTCGTCCAGCAGGGTCGTCTTCGTGTGCACATGGGTGCCGGGGCGTGCCAGGGCCGTCAGTTCGGCGACGCGGCCGCCGGTCGCCTGGACCGAGCCGCCGCCCGCCGGGAGCGGGCCCCCGCGCGGTGAGCGCAGCTCGACGACTCGGCCGTGGGTGTCCAGTACGGCCTCCAGGCCCTCGCCGGACGGGGTCCGCTTCCCGTACTCGGGGGTGAAGGCGACGAGTTCGTTCGCGTTGGTGCAGGTCACGTCGTGCAGCGGGAGGGACGTCGGCTGGTCGCCTGCTGTGCCGCCGCAGTTTCTGATCAGGCCCGGTACGCGGTTGACGCCGTTCAGGGCGAGTGAGGTGCCGCGGGCCGTGATCCGTCCCTGCCAGGTGTAGCGGGCGATCTCGGTCCGTCTGCCGTCCTCGTGGAGGACCAGGCCGGGGCGTCCGCTCACCGGTTCGCTGAGCAGGCGTCCGTCGTGGACGCCCACTCCGGCGGGGTCGCCTGGTGCGCCCGCCTTCGGGTCGAGGACGAAGAAGCCGGCGTTGACCGCCGCGGTCGCGCCGGCCGCGTTCGACAGCGCGCTGGTGGTCTCGCGGTTCTCCAGGTCCGGGCCGTAGGAGGCGTCCAGGCCGCCGCGGAAGGTGCGCGGGTCGATGGTGAGCACGTCGACGTGCCAGGGGCCGCGGTCCGTGGCCTCGCCGTCCCAGCCGGTGAAGACGGCGGATCCGGTGTGTCCGGCGGCCCGCAGGCGCGTGCGTTCGGCCGTCGCGGCGGACTGGGAGGCGAACGTTCCGACGCGGACCCGCCAGCCGAGGGTGCCGCCTGTGTAGTCGGCCGTCCTCTCCGTCGTCACCTTCTCGACGCGGGCCGGGAAACCGTCGCGTGCGAGTGCGGAGGCCAGTTCGTCGGCGCTCGCCTTGTCCTTCAGGGCCGTCGGCGGTGCGTCGGGGTCCGGGGAGGTGTCTCCGCCGGGGATGGAGACCTCGACCGTCCAGTGCAGGGACGGGTCGTCGTCACCGCGCACGATGCGGGTGAGGGTGACGCCCGGTTGCAGGGTCGTGGTGGTGCGGGTCTCGGTCAGGTCGGAGGGGCCGAGCGGGAGGGCGTGACCGCCCGGCCGTTGGACCGGGGACGCCTGGGCCGGGGACGCCTGGGCCGGCAGCGCTCCGCACGTGACGAGGACGCCGAGGACGGCGCCCGCGGCACACAGTCTCTTCTTCATCTGCACCGCCTGGAAGCATGGGTATCGGGTTGTGACCGCGAATCGTCGGCGCGTGGCCCGGTGGGCGCGCCTTCGGTGGTTCGTGGACCGGATACGACCATGCGTGACTGCTCCTGTCTCTGGCCTACGTGCACATGGACAGTTGCCCAACGTCCCTTGACGTTCCTTGCACAAGTAGCGGCTTCTTCCGGCCCACCGTCAAGATGGGGAACCGGGGCGACAACGGCTCCTGGTCTCCCGCCCGTCGACTGCCGCCCGCCGACCGTCAGGCGTAGGGGCCGGGGATCGCCTCGTTCGCCGACGGGACCGTGCGGTCCACCCGCAGCAGGGTGCCGCCCACCCTCCCGCCCTCGACGGTCAGCAGGTCGGGGACGTGGGACTCGTGAAAACGCAGGTGTCCCATGAGTCCCGGAGTCGTCGTACGGGCGCCGAGCCACCGGACCATCCTGCGCAGGTCGTCGAACTCGTCGGGATGCGTCTCCTGGCGCACGGTCAGCGCCCAGCCTCCGTCGCGTGCGACCAGTTCACCGATCAGGACGCCTCCGATCCGCCATGCCGGGCCTCGGGCCGCCCAGAGGGGGTGCTCGTAGGCGTCGCCGTCCGCCCGGCCTCCTTCCTCACCCAGGTGCCAGCGGAGCAGGTCCAGATCGGGAGCGGGGAGGGAGTCGGGCAGGTCGAGGGCGAGGTGGACTTCGTAGACGTCGGCCATGGGCAGAGGTTACGCAGCGTGCGGGAGGGGTGAGCGGGCGGCCGGGGCCCGGGAGTCCCGGGCCCCGGCCGCGCTTCGCGCCGGCCTGCTCGGACCGTCAGCCGTAGCGGGACGGCAGGGCTCAAGCCCTCCGTCCGGTCCCCTCCCGCTCCGGAGAAGGGACCGGGCGGCGCGCTACGGCACCGGTGTCACGGCCGGTGCCGGTGCGTAGCCGGTGGGCCGGGCGGTGAAGGTGCCGCGGCCCTGGGTGCGGCTGCGCAGCCGGGTCGCGTAGCCGAACAGTTCGGCCAGCGGCACGGTGGCCGTGACGACCGCCGCACCGGCCCGCGTGTCCGAACCGGTGACCCGGCCGCGACGGGCGGCCAGGTCACCGAGGACGCCGCCGACCGCGTCCTCGGGCACGGTGACCGTCACCTCCACGACCGGCTCCAGCAGGACCATCACCGAGGCCCGCAGGGCGTCGCGCAGGCCCAGCCGGCCGGCGGTGCGGAAGGCCGTGTCCGAGGAGTCCTTCACATGGGTCCGGCCGTCGGTGAGGGTGACCCGCAGACCGGTCACCGGGTGCCCGCCGAGGGGTCCCTCGGCCAGGGCGTCCCGGCAGCCGGCCTCGACGGCCCGGACGTACTCCTGCGGCACGCGCCCGCCGACGACCGCCGAGCGGAACACGAAGCCGCCCTCGTCCCACGGCTCGACGTCCAGCACGACGTGCGCGAACTGGCCCGCGCCGCCGTCCTGTCTGACGTGCCGGAAGACGAATCCGGACACTCCTTCGCCGACCGTCTCCCGGTACGCCACGCCCGGGCGGCCCACGGCGACCTCGATGCCGTGCTCGCGCCGGACGCGCTCCACCGCGACCTCCAGGTGCAGTTCGCCCATGCCGGACAGCACGGTCTGCCCGGTCTCCGGGTCGGTCCGCACGGCCAGCGAGGGGTCCTCCTCGGTGAGCCGGGCGAGCGCGGCGGCCAGCCGGTCGGTGTCGGCGGACCGGCGGGCCTCGACGGCCACGTGCACGACCGGTTCGGCCACGCCCGGGGGTTCCAGGACGAGCGGGGCGCCCGGCGCGCACAGGGTGGAGCCGGCGCGGGCGGACTTCAGGCCGATCACGGCGACGATGTCCCCGGCGACCGCCCGCTCCAGCGGGTCGTGCCGGTCGGCCCGCACGCGCAGGATGCGGCCGATGCGCTCGGTGCGGCGCGTGCCCGCGTCCCACACGGTGTCTCCCTTCTCGATCGTGCCCGAGTACAGCCTCAGATACGTCAGCCGTCCCGTCGGGGTCGCGTTGACCTTGAACGCCAGGGCGGCCAGCGGTGCGGCCGGGTCGGCGGCCCGTTCCTGTTCCGTGCCGTCGTGCGTGCCGCGCACCGGGGGTACGTCCTCGGGGGACGGCAGGTAGGCCACCACGGCGTCCAGCAGCGGCTCGATGCCGCGGTTGCGGTAGGCCGAGCCGCACAGCACGACCACGGCGTCACCGGCGCGGGTCAGATCGCGCAGCGCCGCGGCGAGGGTGCCGGCGGTCAGCGTCTCCCGGTCGCAGAACTCCTCCAGCGCGGCCGGATGGCGTTCGGCGACCGCCTCCTCCAGTGCCCGTCGCCTGCGCGCCGTCTCCTCGCGCAGGGCGTCCGGCACCGGCCTCTCCTCGGCCGCGTCGGCGCCGTCGGCCCACACCAGGGCGCGCATGCGCAGCAGGTCGACGACGCCGGTGAAGCCGTCCTCCGTTCCGATGGGCAGCTGCACGGCGAGCGGTGCCGGGTGGAGCCGTTCGCGGAGGGAGGCGACGGCCGTGTCGAGGTCGGCGCCGGCCCGGTCCATCTTGTTGACGAACGCGATCCGGGGCACGCCGTGCCGGTCGGCCTGCCGCCACACGGACTCGCTCTGCGGTTCGACGCCGGCGACGGCGTCGAACACGGCGATCGCGCCGTCCAGCACGCGCAGGGACCGCTCGACCTCGTCGGCGAAGTCGACGTGGCCCGGGGTGTCGATCAGGTTGATCCGGTGACCGTCCCAGGAGCAGCTGACGGCGGCGGCGAAGATGGTGATGCCGCGGTCGCGCTCCTGGGGGTCGAAGTCGGTGACGGTCGTGCCGTCGTGGACCTCGCCGCGCTTGTACGTCGTGCCGGTGGCGTAGAGGATCCGCTCGGTGACGGTGGTCTTGCCCGCGTCGACGTGGGCGAGGATGCCGAGGTTGCGGACGGTGGCGAGGGAGGTGCTGCGCATGGCCCTGTGGCCTTTCGGATGGATGGTCCGGAAACGGGCAGCGCGATTCCCCGGACGCGCGCCGGACGCGCGCCGCTCCCGCCGACCGCCCTCACAGGAGGTCGTCGGGATGCGGCTGAGCGTGGTTCAGACGGACGTCGCGGGCATCCGGTACCGGCCGCGCAGCGGGCACCGGAGGGGCCGGGATACCAGGATCACCGTGTACCGGGAACGGGGAGCGACGACGGCGGTGCGGTCACGCACGGCGGTCTCCCCTCACTGGTCACGGACACCCACGGTGGGCGCCCGGCTGCTTTCGCTCGGTGAGTGTAGGCAGCGGGAGGAGGGCGGAGCCACGGATTTTCCGTACTGTCGTGCGGCGTGGCCGGGACATGCGAGAAGGACCCCGGCCACGGGCCAGGGTCCTCACATCGCTTCCGCGAGTGTCCGAGGGGGGACTTGAACCCCCACGCCCGATAAAGGGCACTAGCACCTCAAGCTAGCGCGTCTGCCATTCCGCCACCCGGACAAGGTGTCTGTCGCTGTGCGGGGTGTTCCCCGCGGCGACATGGACAACCATACCAAGGTTTCGGAGCGCCTTTCACCTGCGTTTTCCCTCCCCAGGACGGTGCTGCGGGCCGTGCGGCCACGAGGGACCGACGGGTCGCACCACGGGTGACCGGCCGGTTACGCGGAGCCCGTGCCGGGGTGCCGACGCCGGCTCCGCTCGGGGAGCGCCGGAACACCGGCGCCCACGGCAGCGGAAGGTGGTCCGGGAAGTCGCCGGGCAGCCTCTCCCCCTCCGGGCCCTGTGCCAGCGCGCGCACCAAAATCTCGCCGGCGGCGAAGGACGCGCGGCCGGTCCAGGGCGCCCGCACCGGGGCGCGGGGCGGCTCGCCTCCGTCCTCTCGCCGTACGGCGGCCCTTCCCGGAAGGTGACCGGGAAGGGCCGCCGTGCCGTGCCGCGGGTGCCTAGCAGCGCTTGCGCAGGGCCGCGAGGTTGTCATAGCTGATCTTGGCCTCGCGCAGCGACTGCGCGGGGTCGGTGGCGCTCGGGGAGTTGTCGTCCTCGATCATCGGGTTGTGGTAGTTGCGCTGTCCGACGCGTGAGAAGAACGTCGTGTAGTCGATGACGCCGGTTCCGAAGGGCACCATCTCGTAGCCCATGCCGTTGGTGGTGCTGACCACGCCGTCCTTGGCGTGGAACAGGGGGTAGCGCTTGTTGTTGCGTTCCACCAGCCCGGCCGGGTCGAAGACCTGCCTGCGGGTGGAGCCGTCGTGCGCCGTGTAGGTGTGGAACTTGTACTGGGCGACGTGCGCCCAGAAGATGTCCATCTCCAGCCAGACGAGCTTGGGGTCGGTGACCTTGAGGAAGTACTCCAGCTTCCGGATGCCGGAGCTGCGGGTCGGGCGGCCCTGGGCGTCCAGCGGGCCACCGTCGAGCAGGAAGCCGTAGGCGGCGTCGTGGTTGTGGGTGTAGAGCTTGATGCCCTCGCGGCGGGCGATGGCACCGAGGGCGTTCCACTTGTCGGCGGCGACGTCCCAGTCGGCGCGGTAGGAGCTGCCGGTGGGGTCGCCGCCGGTGCCCATGTGGTCCATGCCGAGGATGTTGGCGATCTCCAGGTGCTTCTTGAAGGTGTCCAGGTCCGCCGTGGTCAGCGGCCAGGACGGCGGGATGAAGCCGTGGTTGCCCTGGGCGCGCAGGCCGTGCTCGTCGAGCCAGGAGCGCAGCAGCTTGGCGCCCGCGACGGATTCCAGGTCGGCGCCGCCGGGCGCGTTGACGTGCTGGCGGTAGCCGGCGAACTCCACCTGGCGGTAGCCGTGACGGGCGAGCTGCTTGAAGACCTCGCGGAAGCCGGAGGGCAGGCCGGTGGCGAGGGGGTCGCGGCCGGTGGCGTCGCGCACGGTGTAGAGGATGATGCCGCGCTTGTCCGCCGGGACGAGGACGTCCCCGCCGCGGTCGTGGCCGTGGCCGTGGCCGTGGTCCTCGTTCCGGCCGCCGGCCAGGGCCGGGCCGGCGCCGAAGACGGGGGCCGCGACGGCGCCGGCCGCGACGGCGGTGCAGGTGGTGAGGAAGCGGCGGCGGCCGACGCCGAGGGTGCGGCGCAGGGCCTCGCCGGGGTTGTCGGCAACGGAGGACGGGTCGGTGCGGGACGGGTCGGGGAACAGGGTCACGGGTGCCTGCCTTCTGGGTCGTGGCCTGCGCCGATGTGGCGGGGCGGGCCGTTGTCAGTGCCGTGTGTTTCACTCTGGGTAGCTGGATCCCGGGGTCGTACGCCGTGGTGCGCGGCCGTGCGTCACCCGAGTCCGGCGAGCCGGAGCAGGAGTTGCTTGACGTCGGTGGCCGCGACGCGGTCGCCGACTGCGCGGGGGGTGGAGCAGATGAGGAGCGGACCTTCGTCGTCGCTCGCTGGGAGGCGGCCGTGGCTGCCGCGAACAGGTGAGGCGTCCAGGGGCACGACCGCCATGCGGTAGCGCATGCCGAGCTTCTTGCGGGCCACGGCGGCGGCGGCCTTGACCTTGACGTAGGGGTCGAGGGGGTCCATGAACAGCTCGACCGGGTCGTAGCCGGGTTTGCGGTGGATCTCGACGAGCTGCGCGAAGTCGGGCGCGCGGTCGTCGTCGAGCCAGTAGTAGTACGTGAACCAGGCGTCCGGCTCCGCGACGGCGACGAGTTCGCCGGCGCGGGGGTGGTCGAGGTGGTGGGCCTTCTTGCCCTCGTCGTCGAGGAGCTGCTCGATGCCGGGCAGGCCGTCGAGGGCGGCGCGGGTCGCGTCGAGGTCCTCGGGGCGGCGGACGTACACGTGGGCGATCTGGTGGTCGGCGACCGCGAAGGCGCGGGAGGCCATCGGGTCGAGGTACTCCATGCCGTCCTGGGTGTGGACCTCGAGCAGTCCGGCGCGGCGCAGGGCGCGGTTGATGTCCACGGGCCGGTTCACGCGGGTGATGCCGTACTCGGACAGCGCGACGACGGTGCGGCCCTCGGCGCGGGCGTCGTCGAGGAGCGGGGCCAGCGCCGCGTCCAGGTCCGTGGCGGCCCGCAGGGAGCGCGGGTCGTCGGGGCCGAAGCGCTGCAGGTCGTAGTCGAGGTGAGGGAGGTAGCAGAGCGTGAGGTCGGGGTGGCGGGTGGCCATGACGTGCCGGGTGGCGTCGATGATCCACTGGCTGGAGACCAGGTCGGCACCGGGGCCCCAGAAGTGGAAGAGGGGGAAGGTGCCGAGTTTCTCGGTGAGTTCGTCGTGCAGGGCCGGGGGCCGGGTGTAGCAGTCGGGTTCCTTGCGGCCGTCGGCGTAGTAGACGGGGCGGGGGGTGACGGTGATGTCGGTGTCGGCGCCCATGGCGTACCACCAGCAGATGTTGGCGACCGTGTAGCCGGGGTGGGCACGGCGGGCGGCGTCCCAGAGTTTGTCGCCGGCGACGAGGCCGTTGTGCTGGCGCCACAGCAGGACGTCGCCGAGTTCGCGGAAGTACCAGCCGTTGCCGACGATGCCGTGCTCGGAGGGGTGGGCGCCGGTGAGGAAGGTGGACTGGGCGGCGCAGGTGACGGCGGGCAGGACGGTACCGAGCGGCGCGCGGGAGCCGGACTGGCCGAGCTTCTTGAGGTGGGGCATGTGGTCGAGGAGACGGGGGGTGAGGCCGACGACGTCCAGGACGAGGAGCGGGGTCGGTCCGTCGGAGGGGGTGGGTGCGGTCATGGCAGTTCCTTCAGGCCGAGATCGGTCAGCAGGTCGCGGGCGAGGGTGAGCTCGGCGGCGATGCCGTCGGTGAGCTGGGACCGGGCGCGGGGCCGCAGCTCGGGCGGGAGGGCCTGCCAGGTGTAGGTCTCGACCTCCAGGTGCCGGGTGAGCGGGTGCGGGCCGCCGACGAGCCGGGTCAGCGCGGCCTTGAGCACGGGGAGTGTGGAGGTGAGGGGCGCGGCGGGGTCCGCGTGCAGCGGGACGTGGAAGTGGGCGCGCCAGGGCGCGGTGTCGGGCAGCGGGCCGTCGGCGGCCAGGGCCTCGTCGAGGTCGTCGGTGCCGTGCAGGGCGCCGTTCGCGGTGGTGGTGCGGGTCTGGTGCAGGAAGCGGGGCTCGGCGAAGGCGGCGAGTGCCTCGCGGACCTCGGGTGACGAGGGGTGTTCGGCGTGCAGGGCGGCGGAGAGCTGGGACTTGACGACGGGGACGCGGGCCTCGGCCAGGGCGTCCAGGGCGGTGTGCGGGTCCTCGAAGGAGGTGGCGAGGTGACAGGTGTCGACGCAGACGCCGATGCGGTCGTGGCCGATCGCGGTGAGCGGCGCGAGGGCGTCGCCGGTGGTCTCCACCACGCAGCCGGGTTCGGGTTCGAGGCCGATGCGGATGGAGCGGCCGGTCAGTTCCTCGAGGGCGTCGAGGCGTTCGGCGAGGGTGACCAGGGCGCCGCGGGCCTTGTCGGCGCGGGTGTCGTCGTAGGCGGTGCGCCAGGCCAGCGGCAGGGTGGAGATGGTGCCCTCGATGACGTCGTCGGGCAGCAGGCCGGCGAGGACGCGGGCGAGGGAGGTGGTGTGGTCGAGGCGCTCGGGGTCGGCCCAGTCGGGCTTGTAGACCCGGTACTTGACCTCTTCGGCGCCGAAGCCCTCGTAGGGGAAGCCGTTGAGGGTGACGACCTCCAGGCCGCGCCGGTCGAGTTCGCCGCGCAGGCCGCGCAGGGCCGCGGGGTCGGTGACCAGGGCGTGGGCGGCGTCGCGGGCGAGCCACAGGCCGATGCCGAGGCGGTCGCGGCCGAGGCGCTTGCGGACGGGCTCACAGTGGTCGCGGAGCTGGGCGAGGACGCCGTCGAGGGTCTCGGCGGGGTGGACGTTGGTGCAGTAGGCGAGGTGGACGGTGGATCCGTCGGGGTGCCGGAAGCGCATCGCTCACTCCCCGCCGCGCAGGATGGAGTTGCCCTCGTGCGTGGCGTCGGACGAGGTCACGTCGAGGCTCAGGCGTCCGCTGAGCCCGTAGAAGGCGACGGGGTTGCGCCACAGCACGCGGTCCACGTCGTCCTCGGTGAAGCCCTCGGCGAGCATCAGGTCGCCGACCTTGCGGGTCTTGAGCGGGTCGCTCTTCCCCCAGTCGGCGGCGGAGTTCACCAGGACCCGTTCCGGGCCGTACTCCCGCAGGAGGGCGACCATGCGGGCCTCGTCCATCTTGGTGTCCGGATAGACGGAGAAGCCGAGCCAGGCGCCGCTGTCCTTGGCCTCCTTCACGGTGGTCTCGTTGAGGTGGTCGACCAGGACCCGGTCCGTGGGCAGGGCCGACTCGCGGACCACGTCCAGGGTGCGGCGCAGGCCGGCGAGCTTGTCGCGGTGCGGGGTGTGCACGAGGGCGGGCAGGCCGTGGTCGGCGGCGAGCTGGAGCTGCGCGGCCAGGGCCTTGTCCTCGGCGGGGGTCATCGAGTCGTAGCCGATCTCGCCGACGGCCACGACGCGGTCCTTGACGAGATAGCGGGGCAGTTCGTCCAGGACGGGCAGGCAGCGCGGGTCGTTGGCCTCCTTGGGGTTGAGGGCGATCGTGCAGTGGTGGGCGATGCCGTACTGGGCGGCGCGGAAGGGCTCCCAGCCGAGGAGGGCGTCGAAGTAGTCGCGGAAGGAGTCGGGAGAGGTACGGGGCTGGCCGAGCCAGAAGGAGGGCTCGACGACGGCGCGGACGCCCGCGGCGTGCATGGCCTCGTAGTCGTCGGTGGTGCGGGAGGTCATGTGGATGTGGGGGTCGAAGATGCGCATCAGGACTCCTTGCCGTGGGGGTCGACCGTGCCGTGCGGGGAGCTCGGGGCCTCGGTCAGGGCCAGGACGCGGTGCAGGTCGTCGGGGACGGGACGCCCCGCCGCGGTGCGTTCGGCGGCGTAGTCGGCGAGCATGCGGGCGAGTTCGCCGTCCCCGCCGGACCGCCGGCCCAGGTCGGCGACCTGGTCGACGGGGACGCCGGTGAACAGGCACTTCAGCACGGCGTGCCGCCACTGGTGGGCGTCCAGGTGCCGGGCGGCGTACGGGCCGAGGGCGGCGGCGACCAGCCGGGTGTCGTTGGTGCGCAGGGCGTCCTCGACGAGCGGGAGGGCGTCGGGGCCGGGCACGAGGTGGGGCAGCGCCCGCAGGACGGCGCGGCGTTCGTCGGCGGTGCCCTGCCGGTACACCCGGGACAGGGCGTCCGTGTCGGCGCGGGCCGCGTGCAGGATGAGGACGCGGGCGGCGTCGGCGTGGGCGGGGCCGCAGCGGCGGCCGGCCTCGGCGAGGCGCAGCTCCCACACGGTGATGGGGCCGTGACCGCCGGGGTGGGCGGCGGCCTCGTCCAGGGCCTGGTCGAGCCAGGCGCGGGCGGCTCCGTCGAGCCGGGCGGTGAGCACGGCGCGCAGGTCGGCCGGCGGGATGTGGGCGGGGGTGGTGTCCTGGGCGGCCTGCCCGGCGGGTGTGCCGTCCGGGTCCGGGGTGGCGTGGACGGCGGGGGTGCCGTCCGTGTCCTGGGCGGTGTGGGATCTGGTCATGAGGTGGCTCCCTTCAGAGGGCGGCGGACGGCTCGTCCCGGTGGCTCGTGGCGGTGGACGCCGCTGCCGCCGCCCGGCGGAGGAACGGGAGGGAGTGTTCGGCGAAGTGGGGGCCCGCGTGCGAGTGGCGGGGCAGTTCGACGACGGTCAGGCCCTGGTAGCCGGTGGCGGCGAGGGCCGCGAGGACGGGCGGGAAGTCGATCTCGCCGTCTCCGAAGGGGAGGTGTTCGTGGACGCCGCGGCGCATGTCCTCGATCTGCACGTGCCGCAGCCAGGGAGCGGCTTCGCGCACGCAGTCGGCGGGCGGGAGGGGCTCCAGGCACTGGCAGTGGCCGATGTCCAGGGTGAGGCCGAGGTGCCCGGGGTCGCCGAGGGTGCGGCGCAGGACGTGGAAGTCGGCGAGGGTGGCCAGGAGGTGGCCCGGTTCGGGCTCGACCGCCAGGGGGACGCCGGCGTCGGAGGCGGCGTCCAGGACCGGGGTGAGGGACTCGGCCAGCCGCTTCCAGGCCGTGTCCTCGTCCGTGCCGGGCGGGGTGATGCCGCTGAAGCAGTGCACGGCGTGTGCCCCGAGGTCGGCGGCGACGCGGACGGCCCGCACGAGGAGGTCGGTGCGGCGGGCGCGGTCCTCCGGGTCCGGGTCGAGGAGGGACGGGCCGTGCTTGCGGCGCGGGTCGAGCACATAGCGGGCGCCCGTCTCCACCGTGACGCCGAGCCCGAGCGCGTCCAGACGGTGCGCGACCCGGCGGGTGCGGGCGGCGAGGCCGGGGGCGAGCGGGTCGAGGTGCATGTGGTCGAGGGTCAGGCCGACGCCGTCGTAGCCGAGGTCGGCGAGGAGGGCGAGGGCGTCGTCGAGGCGGAGGTCGGTCAGGCCGTTGGTGCCGTAGCCGAAGCGGTGGGTGGGCGCGGAGGCGCCGTCCCGGTGGTGCCGCGGGTCCGGGGCCGCCTGTCCGTGCGGCCCCTGAGGGAGGTGCGGGCTCATGTGATGCTCACCTTCCTCATGGCGGTCCTCCTCGCGAACAGCCGGCCGGCCGGGGCGAGGGCCGCGACCAGGAGGGACGTGGGGAGCGCGCCGGCGCGGGCGACGAGGGCCGCCTGGAGCGGGATCGTGGCCCGGATGCCGCCGCCGACGGCGCGTTGGGTGAGCGGGGGCGAGGGGTTGAGCACGGCGTGGAAGTAGGGGCGGGCCGCCGTCGCGGCGTAGGCGGCGCCCAGGGCGGTGGTGAGGGCGGCGGCGGCCCGAGCCGGGCGCGCGGCCGGGGCCGCGAGGGCCTTGACGGCCCCGAGGGTCCTGGATGCGCCGTGAGCCGGGGCCGACTGCCCCGGCGGGCTGGAGCCCGGCAGGCCGGGGGCGGCTGCTGCCCGCCGGCCTGCCGGGAGTCGGGTGCGGTGGTGGGTGACCAGCCGCGTCAGCGCCCCCGTCGTGGCGAGGGCCGCCAGCGGGGCCAGGACCGAACCGCCGGTGGTCTCCCGGCGGGAGACGGCCGTGACCGCGAGGGTGTGCGTGCCGAGCAGCGCGGCGGAGGGCAGCGCGGCGCGGGTGCCGCCGCCCGTGGCGGCGGCGCCGAGGAGCAGGTCCAGTCCGCGGGCGGCGGCCATGGCCGCGGGACCGGCGGGCGTGTGCTTCAGGGCGAGGTCGTAGGCCCAGACGGTTACCGCCAGGGGCGCTGCCACCGCGAGGGCGGGCCGTCCCGCGCCGGCGGCGAGCGCCAGTCCGGCGCCGGTGAGGGCACCGGCGGCGGCGAGGGCGGCGGCCGGGCGGATGCGGCCGGACGGGATCGGGCGGTGCGGGCGCTCCCCGGCGTCCTCGGCGCGGTCCGCCCAGTCGTTCAGGGCCATGCCGGCCTCGTACAGGCACAGGGAGGATCCGATGGCGAGCAGGGTGCGGGGTCCGGGGCGCGCGCCGACCGCGGCGGCGCCGGCCAGGGCGTCGCCGGGGACGGTGAACAGCGCGGGCAGGCGCAGCAGTTCGGCCCAGGCGCCCGCGGGGCCGGAGCGGGGGCCGGGCGCCGTGCCCCCGGAGGCGTCCGGGGCGGTGGCCGCCGTGGCGGGGCCGGCGGCCGCCGTCGGTCCGGCGGGCGTGGACGCACCCCGCGCCGTGGTGACCGCGCGGTTCATCGCCGCGCCCCTCGGTCGTCGGCGCCGTCACCCGGCCGCTCGCCCTCCGGCGACCGCTCGCGGTCCCCCGACCCCACGCCGGCTCCCGGCTCCGCGTCGGTCCCCGGCCCCACGCCCGCTCCCGGCTCCGCGTCGTCCCGCAGTCGCGCGGCGAAGCGCCTCAGCTCCGCGTACTGCTCGGCCAGGGACGACGGTCCGTCCCCCACCGGGTCCTTGAAGTAGAAGCCCAGTTCGCCCAGCGGGCCGGTCAGGCCCTTCTCCCGGGCGCGGACGGCCAGGCGGGCCAGGTCGAGGACGAGCGGGGCGGCGAGCGCCGAGTCGCAGCCCTGCCAGATGGTCTGCAGGATCATGCGGGAGCCGAGGAAGCCGTCGAAGGCGATGTGGTCCCAGGCCGTCTTCCAGTCGCCGAGCGCGGGGACGTCGTCGATGTGGACCTCGCCCTCGGGTGCGGCACCGAGGGTGTCGACGAGGACGCGTTCCTTGCCGGCGTTCTTGGCGGCGGCGGCCGCGGGGTCGGCGAGGGCGGCGCCGTCGCCGCCGCCCAGCAGGTTGGTGCCGGACCAGGCGCGCACGGCGAGGGCGCGCTGCGTGAACATCGGGCCGAGCACGGAGCGCAGCAGGGTCTGCCCGGTCTTGCCGTCGCGGCCCGCGTACGGCACGCCCGAGGACGCGGCGAGCGGGGCCAGCGCCGGATGGTGCAGCCCCGTGGACGGGGTGAAGTTGACGTAGGGGCAGCCGGCGCGCAGGGCGGCGGCCGCGTAGAGGGAGCTGGGCGGCAGGGAGCCGTCGGTGGGGGCGGGCTCGGTGGAGGCGACGTTCACCACGACGGCGCCCGCGAGGTCGTGGCGGCGCACGAAGTCGCGGATGTCGGCCGCGAACACGTCGATCCACGCCTCGTCGCCCCGGTCCGGGTCGCCGAGGTGGGGGCCGCCGGGCCTGATCTCCCGGTCGGCGGCGGTGAGTTCGGCGTGCACGGCGGAGGGCAGGCCGTGCGGCAGGACGCCGCCGGCGGCGAGGTGTTCGGCGCGTTTGGGCAGCGGGCAGTCGACGGTGTCGTGGCCTCCGAAGACGAGGGACGACAGCGCCGGCAGACCGCAGGAGGTGAAGTCGGGGGTCTCGGTGACCATGCCGGCCGGCGGGTGGAGCCCGGCGGTGACGGCGGCGCAGCCCGCGATCGCGGTGGTGGCGACGGATCCGCGCGCCCCGATGAACCAGACGCCGAAGCGCGGGGCCGGGGACGGGGCGGGCAGGGACGGTTCGGCGGACATGGGCAGCCTCCTTGTCGTACGCGAACCGGGTGGGTGTGCCGGAGGGGGACGAGCGGGGTACCGGGCGTGCGGCCCGGTGGGGCGGCGGGCGGAGGTCCGGCGTCCTCCGCCCGCCGCCGTTCCGGTGGCCCTAGGAGGGCAGTTCCTTGAGCTGGATGTTGCGGAAGGAGACCTGGTCGTCGGCGCCGTGGTTCTGCAGGCCGATGTAGCCGTCGGTCAGGCTCCGTTCGGGGTCCTTGTTGGTGAAGTCGTTGATCTTGACTCCGTTGAGGAACACCTGGAGGCGTTCGCCCTGGACCTTGATCTCGTAGGAGTTCCACTGGCCGGGCGGTCGCAGGACCTGGTCACGGGCCTTGATGTTCGCCGACTTGAACGAGTAGACGGAGCCCGTGGTGCGGTCGGGCGCGTCCGTGGCGTCGATCTGGATCTCGTAGCCCTTGTTCACCGCGGACCAGGGGTCGTCGGAGGCCGGGAAGCCCACGAAGACTCCGGAGTTGTCGTCGCCCTGCATCTTCCAGTCGAGCGTGAGGGAGTACGACTTCAGCTCCTTGGCCTGGTACCAGAGCAGGCCCATGCCGCCCTCGGTCTCCAGGGTGCCGTCCTTGACGTTGAACTTGCCGGGGCCGGCCTGCTTCCAGCCGTCCAAGGTCTGGCCGTTGAAGATCTTCCGGTAGCCCTTGGCCGGCTTGCAGTCGGCCTTGACCTGGCCGGTGGCGTACTGGAGGCCGCCGAGCAGGTGGGCGCGGAACGTCTCGTCGGCGTAGGACTCCTTGGTGTGGCCGAGGCCGGTGTAGAAGGAGCGGCCGCCCTCGTAGGGCTGGCACCAGGCGATCGGGTGGTCGCCCTTCATGGTGCCGCCCTGGTAGGTGGTCTCGTCGAGGGTGGCGAGGACCTTGGCCTGCTCGCGCGGGTTGGTGCGGTAGTTGTACAGCTCGTCGGTGTGCTCCCAGGTGTCGCCCAGGTGCGCGGTGGCCGGGTGGTCGTGGTCCTCGACGCGGACGGTGGCCTTCTGGATGGCCGGGTGCGACTGGAAGTAGGCGCCGACGAGGCCGCCGTAGAACTTCCAGTCGTACTCGGTGTCGGCCGCGGCGTGGATGCCCATGTAGCCGCCGCCGTTCGCGACGTAGTTCTCGAACGCCTTCTGCTGGTCGGCGTTGAGGACGTCACCGGTGGTGGACAGGAAGGCGACCGCGTCGTACTTGGCGAGGTTGGCGGTGGTGAACTGCTTGGCCTCCTCGGTCGCGTCGACCGTGATGCCGGCCGGGGCGCCGAGCTCCTTCAGGGCGGTGATGCCGGCCGGGATGGAGTCGTGCCGGAAGCCCGCGGTCCTGGAGAAGACCAGGACCTTCTTGCCCTGTTTGAAGGGCTCCTTGGAGAACTCGAAGTCGTCCACGTCGTAGAGGGCGCCGGCGCCGCCCCGGAAGACCAGGTAGATCTCCGTGGTGCGGCCGGGCAGGGCCCGCAGCGGCACGTCGACGTTCTGGAACGTCTCCCAGCCGCCGGTGGGCGGGATGTACGCCGAGCCGTGCAGCGGGCCGTCGGGGGAGCCGGTGCGCAGCTCGATGAAGCCGCCGGAGCCGCCGGAGGAGGCCCGCACGGTCATCTTCTTCTGCCCGTCGAACTTGTAGGGGCTGAAGGAGATCCAGTCGCCGTCGTGGATGTCGCCGACGGTCTTGCCGCCGTGGGCGGTGGTCTTGCCGAAGGTGTTCACGCCCGACTGGGCGGTGAAGTGCTCGGCCTGGCGGTGCAGCGGCTGGATCACGGTGCGGGCGGTGCCGGTCAGGGCCTCCTGGCCGTTCGCCCCGCCGTCGGTGTAACTGGCGCCGACGACGCCGTAGATGTTGGCGTTGGGGTCGTGTCCGCCGTCCCCGTTGGGCGGTGTGAGGGTGCCCTCGCAGCCCATCTCGCTGGTCATCTCGTGGGCGTGGGAGTCGTGGCCGAGGCTGTAGGTGACCTTGACCTTGGAGCAGTCGACGGTCTCCTCGGGGTCGGTGACGGTGACCTTGAAGGGGACGGGCTCGCCGAAGGCGGCCAGGCTGCCGTTGCCCGGCACCTCGATCTTCACCTTGGGCTCGGTGTTGCCGACGACGATGCGGACGCTGGCGTGGCCGGTGTTGCCCTCGGGGTCCTTCGCGGTGAAGGTCGCGGAGTAGGTGCCGGTCTTCTTGTACCGGTGGGTCGGGGTGAGCCCCTCGCCCTTGGTGCCGTCGCCGAAGTCCCAGCTGTAGGTGAGGTCCGGGGAGTCGGCGTCCTTGGCGGAGCCGGTGAAGGCGACCTTCAGGCCGGCGGCGCCGGAGGTCTTGTCCGCGCTCACCTCGGCGATCGGGGAGAAGCCGTCCTCGGCGTTCTCGATCCGGTACAGCGCGGAGTCCTTGTCGCCCTGGAACCAGGACAGGCCGTAGTCGAGGACGTAGAGCGCTCCGTCGGGGCCGAACTCCATGTCCATGATCTGGGTGCCGGTCCACGGGAAGGGGTTGATCTTCGCGACCGATCCATCGGCGTTCTGCTCGATCCGCTTGATCCAGCGGCGGCCGAACTCGCCCGCGAAGAAGTCGCCGTCGTACGCCTCGGGGAACTTCACCGAGGATTCGAGGTTCGGGTCGTAGCGGTAGACCGGGCCGCCCATCGGGGACTCGGAGCCGCTGCCGAACTCGGGTACGGAGCCGCCGTCGTAGGGGATCCAGGCGGGCTGGGCGGGCGGCAGGTCGACGAGACCCGTGTTGTGGCGCGAGGTGTTCTTCGGGGCGGCGCAGTCGAACTTCGCACCGGAGGTCTTGGTGGCGAAGTCGTAGTCCGTGTAGGCGTCGTTGGCGCCGGTGCAGAACGGCCAGCCGAAGTTGGCGGCCTTGGTGACCTTGGCGAACTCGACCTGTCCTCCCGGTCCCCGCTTCGGGTCGGCGGCGCCGGCGTCGGGGCCGTAGTCACCGACGTAGACCGTGCCGGTCTTCTTGTCGACGCTGATGCGGAACGGGTTGCGGAAGCCCATCGCGTAGATCTCGGGGCGGGTCTTCGCGGTGCCCGGGGGGAAGAGGTTGCCCTCGGGGATGGTGTACGAGCCGTCCTCGGCGACCTTGATGCGCAGGATCTTGCCGCGCAGGTCGTTGGTGTTGCCGGCGCTGCGGCGGGCGTCGAAGGCCGGGTTGCGGTCCGGGCGTTCGTCGATCGGCGTGTAGCCGTCGGAGGCGAAGGGGTTGGTGTCGTCTCCGGTGGACAGGTAGAGGTTGCCCTGGGCGTCGAAGGCGATGTCGCCGCCGACGTGGCAGCAGGTGCCGCGGGACGCGGCGACGTCCAGGACCTTCTTCTCGCTGGCCGTGTTCAGCGTGCCGTTGGGGTTGAGGACGAAGCGGGAGAGGCGGTTGACGCCGTCGAACTTCTTGAAGTCCTCGGCGGTGCCGGTCTCCGGGGCGTCGCCCGCGGGGGTGTCGAGCGGCGGGGCGTAGTAGAGGTAGATCGCCCGGTTGTTCTTGAAGTCCGGGTCGACGCCGACGCCCTGCAGACCCTCCTCGTCGTGGTTGTAGACGGGGATCCTGCCGGCGATCCTGGTGACGCCGCCCTGGTCGGTGAGGCGGAGCGTGCCGTCGCGGGAGGTGTGCAGGACGCTGCGGTCCGGGAGGACGGCGAGCGACATCGGCTCGCCCATCTCGGGCTCGCCCTTGGCGAGCGGTACCTGCTGGAACTGCCCCTCGGCGGCCGCGGGGGCCGCCGGTCCGTCGAGTGCCGAGCCGCCGGGCCGGGCGCCGGCGACGGTCGCCGGGGTGGCCACCGCCAGGGCGAGGCCGGTGATCAGGGCGAGGGCGGTGCGGAGTCCGGGCCGTCTCGTCGTGTCGGTGCCTCTGAGTCTGCTTCTGTGCACGAAGTCCCTCCGGGAACGGAATGGGCCGTACGGAACGGGTGCGAAGACATGCGGTGCGGACGCCGGGGTGCGCCGTCACCCCGGAGGCGTGTGTGTCCTGAACACATCAGGGACGGTAGCCGCCTTCGTCCTGTGCGAATACCCCTTGGCACGCGGGGAGTTGAACTTTTACCCGGCACAGGACAAAGCGGGGGCCGGGCAGGCCGGACCGGGGACCGGCGGATGTTCCGGTCCCCGTTCCGGCCTGCTGCCGGACGCGTGGATCAGCTGTTGAACGCGGCGTCGAAGGACGCGCTGGGCGGCTCGAAGTCGAACGCCTTGAGCCGGGTGAGGGCCTCGGGGGCGCCCTGGAGCCGGTCCATGCCGGCGTCCTCCCACTCGACGGAGACCGGGCCCCGGTAGTCGATGGAGCGCAGCATGCGGAAGACGTCCTCCCAGGGGACGTCGCCGTGCCCGGCCGACACGAAGTCCCAGCCGCGCCGCGGGTCGCCCCACGGCAGGTGGGAGCCGAGGCGGCCGTTGCGTCCGTCGAGGCGCCTGCGGGCCTCCTTGCAGTCGACGTGGTAGATCCGGTCCCGGAAGTCCCACAGGAAGCCGACCGGGTCCAGGTCCTGCCACACGAAGTGCGAGGGGTCGAAGTTGAGGCCGAAGGCGGGCCGGTGGTCCACCGCCTCCAGGGCGCGCTGGGTGGTCCAGTAGTCGTAGGCGATCTCGCTGGGGTGGACCTCGTGCGCGAACCGCACGCCCTCGGCGTCGAAGACGTCGAGGATGGGGTTCCAGCGGTCCGCGAAGTCCTGGTAGCCGCGCTCGATCATCGACTCGGGCGCGGGCGGGAACATGGCGACCAGGTGCCAGATGGCGGACCCGGTGAAGCCGATGACGGTGTCGACGCCGAGGCGGGCGGCGGCCCGCGCGGTGTCCTTGATCTCGGCGGCGGCCCGCTGCCGGACGCCCTCCGCGTCGCCGTCGCCCCAGATCCGGGCGGGCAGGATGGCCTGGTGACGCTCGTCGATGATGGCGTCGCAGACGGCCTGCCCGACGAGGTGGTTGGAGATCGCCCAGCACTTCAGGCCGTACTTGTCGAGCAACTGGTGGCGGGAGTCCACGTAGGACGGGTCCGCGAGAGCCTTGTCGACCTCGAAGTGGTCGCCCCAGCAGGCGAGTTCGAGGCCGTCGTAGCCGAAGTCGCGGGCGAGCCGGCAGACCTCCTCCAGGGGCAGGTCGGCCCACTGCCCGGTGAACAGTGTGAAGTTGCGCGGCATGCGTTCTCTGGCCTCCTCAGACGACGGTCGACGTGATGGCGACGGGGGTGTAGACGGAGTTCTTCCCGGCGCTCTCCTCCACGGCCGCGAGCACGCGCTGCACCTGCAGCCCGTCGGCGAAGGAGGGTTCGGGACTGCGGCCCTCGGCGACCGCGTGGACGAGGTCGCGCACCTGGTGGGCGAAGGTGTGCTCGTAGCCCAGTCCGTGGCCCGGCGGCCACCAGGCGTCCAGGTAGGGGTGCTCGGGCTCGGTGACGAGGATGCGGCGGAAACCGGCGTACTCCCCCGGTTCGGTGCCGTCGTGGTACGACAGCTCGTTGAGCCGCTCCAGGTCGAAGGCGAGCGAGCCGCGCTCGCCGTTGAGTTCGATGCGCAGGGCGTTCTTGCGGCCGGTGGCGTACCGGGTGGCCTCGAAGGAGGCGAGGGCGCCGGAGGTGAAGCGGCCGGTGAACACGGCGGCGTCGTCCACGGTGACCTCCCCCGTGCCGGCGGCCGACGTGGCGGACAGGCCCCGCGCGGCGCCGCCGGGCAGGGGACGCTCCCGCACGAAGGTCTCGGTGAGGGCGGAGACGCCGGCGAGCCGCTCCCCGGTCAGGTACTGGGCGAGGTCGACGATGTGCGCGCCCAGGTCGCCCAGCGAGCCGGAGCCGGCCTGCTCCCTGCGCAGCCGCCAGGTCAGCGGGGCCTCGGGGTCCACCAGCCAGTCCTGGAGGTACGTCACCCGCACGTGCCGCAGCCGGCCGATGCGACCCTCGGCGACCATGCGCCGGGCCAGCGCGGTGGCGGGCACCCGGCGGTAGTTGAAACCGACCATGGCCAACTGGCCGCGGGCGGCGGCCTCCTCGGCGGCCCGGGTCATCGTCTCCGCCTCGGCGACGGTGTTGGCGAGGGGTTTCTCGCACAGGACGTGCTTGCCGGCGGCGAGCGCGGCCAGCGCGATCTCGGCGTGGCTGTCGCCGGGGGTGCAGATGTCGACGAGGTCGATGTCGTCCCGTTCCACCAGGGCCCGCCAGTCGGTCTCGGCGCTCGCCCAGCCGAGCCGGTCGGCCGCCGTGCGGACGGCGTCGGCGTCCCGGCCGCAGATGGCGGTCATGACCGGGTTCAGCGGCAGGTCGAAGACCCGGCCGGCGGTACGCCAGCCCTGGGAGTGGGCGGCGCCCATGAAGGCGTAGCCGACCATGCCGACGCGTAGCGGCGGTCTGGTCGCGGTCGCCCCCGTGGCCGTGGTCCCGTCTGCGGTACCGGTCCCGGTGGCTGTCGGCTCCGCCCCGGCCCCCTCGGGCTGCTGCGGCTGTCCCATGCGGATGTCCTCCTCGTCGTGGTGGCGCGGTGGGGGGTGGACCCCGCCCCGGCGGACTGGTCAGGTCCGCGGGGCGGCGGGCCTCACTTGAAGCCGGTGGACATGTACTGGTCCACGTTCTCCTTGTCGACGACGGCCGAGTAGCAGGTGACCGTCGAGGGGATCTCGAACTCGGCGAGTCCGCCGATGCCCTTGCCCTGGCCGAGGGCCCGGGCCAGGTCGATGGCGGAGGCCGCCATGGTCGGCGGGTACAGCACGGTCGCCTTCAGGACGCCGCTGTCGGCCTTGATGGCCTGGAAGGCGGAGAGCGCCCCGGCTCCGCCGACCATCAGGAAGTCGTCGCGGCCCGCCTGCTCGATGGCGCGCAGCGCGCCCACGCCCTGGTCGTCGTCGTGGTTCCACACGGCGTCGAACTTCGGCTGGGCCTGCAGGAGCTGGGCCATCTTGGCCTGGCCGGACTCGACGGTGAACTCGGCGGCCTGGCGGGCCACCTTCTTGATGTTCGGGTAGTTCTTGAGGGCGTCGTCGAAGCCCTGGGTGCGCTGCTGGGTCAGCTCCAGGTTGTCCAGGCCGGCCAGTTCGATGACCTTGGCACCGGGCTTGTCCTTGAGCTTCTCGCCGATGTAGTGGCCGGCGTTGAGGCCCATGCCGTAGTTGTCGCCGCCGATCCAGCAGCGGTATGCCTGGGGGCTGTTGAAGATGCGGTCGAGGTTGACGACCGGGATGCCGGCGCGCATCGCCTTCAGTCCGACCTGGGTGAGTGCCTTGCCGTCGGCGGGCAGCACCACGAGGACGTCGACCTTCTTGTTGATGAGGGTCTCGATCTGGCCGATCTGCTGTGCGGTGTCGTTGGAGCCCTCGGTGACCTCGAGGGTGACGTCCGAGTACTTCTCGGCGCGCTTCTTGGCGTTTTCGTTGATGGCGTTGAGCCAGCCGTGGTCGGCCTGGGGGCCGGCGTAGCCGATGGTGACCGGCTTGCCGGGCTTGTCGTCGGCGGCGGGCCGGTCGTTCGCGGCCGGCTTGTCGTCGTCCGTCTCGTTGCTGGTGCAGCCGGTGAGGAAGGCACCGGCGGAGACGGCGGCGGCTCCGAAGAGCAGTCCTCTGCGACTCGCGTTGAGTTGCTGCATGGTGGTGAACCCTTTCCTCAGGTCGTGCTCCCGGTACGGCGCTGGACCAGCACGGCGACGACGATGATCGCGCCCTTGGCGATCTGCTGGACGTCGCTCTGCAGGTTGTTCAGGGCGAAGATGTTCGTGATCGTGGTGAAGATGAGGATGCCGAGGACGGAGCCGACGATGGTGCCGCGGCCTCCGGTGAGGAGCGTGCCGCCGATGATCACGGCGGCGATGGCGTCGAGTTCGTAGAGGTTGCCGTTGGTGTTCTGGCCGGAGCCGGCCAGGACGATCAGCAGGAAGGCGGCGATGCCGCAGCACAGCCCGGACAGCAGGTAGAGGTAGAGCCGCTGGCGGCGGACGTCGATGCCGGCGAGCCGGGCGGCCTCCGCGTTGCCGCCGACGGCGACCGTGCGGCGCCCGAAGGTGGTCCGGTTGAGCAGCAGCCAGCCGATGACGGTGACGGCCGCGAACACCAGGACCAGCGGCGGGACGCCCAGCACGTAGGAGTCGCGTTCGCCGAGGTCCAGCACGCCGGGCACCGTGACGACCTGGGTGCGGCCCTCGGTGATCTGCAGTGCGAGACCGCGGGCCGAGGCCAGCATGGCGAGGGTGGCGATGAACGGGACCACCCGGCCGTAGGCGACGAGCACGCCGTTGACCAGTCCGCAGCCGAGCCCGACCACCACCGCGGTGAACAGGATGCCGGCGAAGCCGTACTCCTGGGTGGCGACCGTCGTCGCCCACACCGAGGCCAGGGCGACGATGGCGCCGACGGACAGGTCGATGCCGCCGGAGATGATCACGAAGGTCATGCCGACGGTGACGACGCCGATCACGGACGCCTGGGTGAGCACCAGTTGCAGGTTGCGGGTGTCGAGGAACGAGTCGGGCTGGGTGATGCCGCCGATGAGGACCAGCACGGCGAGCACGCCGAGCAGGCTCAGGGTGCGCAGGTCGGCGCGGGCCGTCAGGCTCCGCCAGGCCGGCGGGGCATCCGCGGATGCCGCCTTGCCGGTGCCGCCCCGTGGCGGGGACACATGCTGCGTCATGACGCCGGGCTTCCTTCCATCACGAGGTCGAGTACGCGGTGTTCGTCGAGTTCGCGGGCGGGGGCCTCGTGCACGACGCGGCCCTCGCGCAGCACCAGCACGCGGTCGGCGAGGCCGAGCACCTCGGGCACCTCACTGGAGACCAGCAGCACGGCGAGGCCCTCGTCGGCGAGGCGGCGGATGACCGCGTAGAGCTCGGCGCGGGCGCCGACGTCGACGCCGCGGGTGGGTTCGTCCAGGAGCAGGACCCGGCAGCCGCGCAGCAGCCAGCGGGCGAGGACCGCCTTCTGCTGGTTGCCGCCGGACAGGGTGCGCACGGGCGCGGACGGGATGTCGGGCCGCAGGGACAGTTCGCGGGTGGCCGCCCGGGACGCGCCGAGTTCGGCGCCGCGGTCGATCCAGCCGCCGCGCGAGAAGCGGGACATGGCGGAGACCGACACGTTGCGGGTGACGGACTCCAGCATCAGCAGGGCCTGCGCCTTGCGTTCCTCGGGGGCGAGCCCGAGTCCGGCGCGGACGGCGGCGCGCACACTGCCGGGCCGCAGCGGGCGGCCCTGGACGAGGACCTGTCCGGCACTGGCCTTGCGGGCCCCGTAGACGGTCTCCAGGATCTCGGAGCGGCCGGAGCCGACCAGCCCGGCCAGGCCGACGATCTCGCCGGGACGGACGTCCAGGTCGAGGGGGGCGAACTCGCCCTCCCGGGCCAGCCCCCGCACGCTCAGTACGGGCTCCGCCGCCGGCGGCGAGGCCGGTCGCTCGGGAAAGACGTACTCGACGTTGCGTCCCGTCATCAGCGCCACCACGTCGCGGGTGGGTGTCGTCCTGGCGGGCAGTCCGCCGGCGACGGCCCGGCCGTCCTTCAGGACCGTGACCCGGTCGCCGATGCGGCGGATCTCCTCCAGCCGGTGCGAGATGTAGACGACGGCGACCCCGTCGGCGGTGAGGTCGGCGACGATGCGGAAGAGGTTGTCGACCTCGTCCGGGTCGAGGGCCGCGGACGGCTCGTCCATCACGATCAGCCGTACGTCGTGGGAGAGCGCCCGCGCCATGGACACGATCTGCTGCTGTGCCGCCGACAGGTCGCCGACCAGCCGCCCGGGGTCGACCTCGGGGTGCCCGAGCCGCTTGAGCAGCTGGGCCGTCGACGCCTTGGCCGCCCTGCCCCGCACCACGAAGCCGGCGGTGGTCGGCTCGTGGCCGAGGTGGACGTTCTCGGCGACCGACAGATGTTCCACCAGGTCGAGTTCCTGGTAGATGGTGGCGATGCCGAGGCGCATGGCGGCGATCGGCGAGCGCAGGGTGACGTCCTCGCCGCGCCAGCGGATGGTGCCGGTGTCGGGCTGGTGGGCGCCGGCGAGGACCTTGATGAGGGTGGACTTGCCGGCCCCGTTCTGGCCGAGCAGGCAGTGCACCTCGCCGGCCTGGACGTCGAGGTCGACGCCGTCCAGGGCCCGGACTCCGGGGAACGACTTGGTGATGCCGGACATGCTGAGCAGCGGTGGTTCTGGTGCCATGTGAGGTCCCCTCGGCGGGCGTACGGGCCGGTATCAGGGCAGAGCAGGGCAAGGCAGGACAGAGCGCTGTGCTGGTGGGACTCGGAGGCGGGTGGTGCCTACGCGGGTGGGAAAGCGGGTGGGAAAGCGGTGCCTACGCGGGTGAGAAGAGGTGGTCGCTGATCAGCCGGGCCGCGCCGATGACGCCGGCGGTGGGGCCCAGCTCCCCGAGGACTATGGGCAGGTTGCCGGTCGCCAGGGGCAGCGACTGGCGGTAGACCTGCGTGCGGATCGCGGCGAGCAGGTTGTGCCCGAGGCCGGTCACCCCGCCCCCGATCACGACCAGGCCCGGGTTGAAGAAGCTGACCAGGCCGGCGATGACCTGGCCGGTGCTGCGGCCGCCCTCCCCGATCAGGTCGAGTGCGGTGGGGTCGCCCGCGGCGGCCGCGGCGGCGACGTCGGCGGCGCTGAGGGCCCCGCCCGCCGCCTCCAGCCGGCTCGCGAGCTCGGCGGACCGGCCCTGTTGGGCGGCCTCCGTGGCGTCGCGGGCCAGTGCGGCGCCGCTGAAGTGCGCCTCCAGGCAGCCCCGGTTGCCGCAGGCGCAGGGGCGCCCGTCGGGCACGGCCTGGATGTGGCCGATGTCGCCCGCGCTACCCGTCGTACCGCGGTAGACGTCACCGCCGACGACGATGCCGCAGCCTATGCCGGTGCCTATCTTGACGACGAGGAAGTCGGCGACGGTGCGGGCGACGCCCGCGTGCTGCTCCCCCAGCGCCATCAGGTTCACGTCGTTGTCGACCATGACCGGGCAGCCGAGTTCCTGGCTGAGCGCCTCCCGCACGGGGAAGCCGTCCCAGCCCGGCATGATCGGCGGAGCCACCGGCACGCCCTCGGGGAAGCGGACCGGCCCCGGGACGCCGATGCCGGCGCCGTCGAAGCCCTCCGCGAGCCCCGAGGCCCGCAGCTTGGCGGCCATGGACAGCACCTGCTCGAAGACCGCGACCGGCCCCTCGCGCACGTCCATGGGCTGGTTGATGTGCCCGAGGATCTCCAGTTCGGCGTTGGTGACCGCGAGGTCGATCGAGGTCGCGCCGATGTCGACGCCGAGGAAGCGGAGTTCGGGGTTGAGGCGGACGTTGTGGGAACGGCGGCCGCCGCGCGAGGCGGCGAGTCCGTCGGCCACCACCAGCCCGGTCTCCAGCAGCCGGTCCACCTCGACCGCCAGCTTGGACCGGGACAGGTCGACCTGGTCGCCGAGCTGGGCGCGGGAGTTGGGGCCGCCGTCACGCAACAGCTTCAGCAGCCGGGCCTGGTGGGCGTTCGCAGGTCGTGCCGTCATACGTCTCACGAACCCCTCCCCGCCTCGATCGGCTTGAGTCCACCGGTGTTCCGGGCCACATCCGTGGCTTGCTTTCGGAGGGAACGTAGCAGTGGGTGCCGGGTGTGGGAAGAAGTCGCGCACGAATTACTGCGAACTTTCTCCACTGAGAGGACAAAGGAGAGGTGCGGGCCCCGGCGGCCGGGGACATGACGAGGCCGCCCGGCGGGCGCGCCGGGCGGCCCTGGCCTCCAGCAGCGCACGGCCCGTCAGGAGCAGGCCGGCCTCCTCCTCGGTGGGCTCGTGCACGAACGCGCCCTGCGTCGGGCGCGGTTCGTCCCAGCCCTCGGTCCGGGAGCGGAAGCGCCGGCCGCATCACGGCGCGGGCCGTGCCGTCACGGGCAGCGGACGACCTGCCCGGCGTAGGAGAGGTTCCCGCCGAAGCCGAAGAGCAGCACCGGGTCCCCGGCCGTGATGTCGCCCCGTTCGACGAGCTTGGAGAGGGCGAGGGGGATGCTCGCCGCCGAGGTGTTGCCGGACTCCACGACGTCGCGGGCGACGACCGCGTTGACGGCGCCGATCTTCGCGGCGAGGGGTTCGATGATGCGCAGGTTCGCCTGGTGCAGGACGACGGCGGCGAGGTCGGCGGGCTCGAGTCCCGCGCGTTCGCAGGCCCGGCGTGCGATGGCGGGCAGTTTCGTGGTCGCCCAGCGGTAGACGCTCTGCCCCTCCTGCGCGAACCGCGGGGGCGTGCCCTCGATGCGGACGGCGTTGCCCATCTCGGGCACCGAGCCCCACAGCACCGGTCCGATCCCCGCCTCCTCGCCCGGGGCGCAGGGCTCCACGACGGCGGCCCCCGCCCCGTCGCCGACGAGCACGCAGGTGGTGCGGTCGGTCCAGTCGGTCACCTCGGACATCTTGTCGGCGCCGATGACCAGGGCACGGTGCGCCGAGCCGGCCCGGACGGCGTGGTCGGCGGTGGCCAGGGCGTGGGGGAAGCCGGCGCAGACGACGTTGAGGTCCAGCACGGCGGGCTCGGGGATGCCGAGGCGGGCCGCCACCCGGGCCGCCATGTTCGGCGAACGGTCGATGGCGGTGGAGGTGGCGACCAGCACCAGGTCCACGTCCGCGGGTGTCAGCCCGGCCGCGGCGAGCGCCTTGGCGGCGGCGTGCCCGGCCAGCTCGTCGACGGGCTCGTCGGGTCCGGCGATGTGGCGGGTGCGGATGCCCACCCGGCTCCTGATCCACTCGTCGCTGGTGTCGACCATGCCCGCCAGGTCCTCGTTGGTCAGAATCCCGGCGGGCTGGTAGTGGCCGACGGCGGTGATGCGCGAGCCGTGCATGGATGGAATCCTCGTTGCCTCGGGGACGGGATCCACCAGTGTGATGAGTGACCGGTGAGTACGACGGCAGGTGAAGCGACAGGAATCGGGCGCCCGCATTGTCGGCTTCGGTCAGCATCCGTGACGCCCTCCCCCTCGTCCGGTGAACAACCGGGGTGCCCGCTCGCGCCAAGCCGTGTCCGGAACCTTCCCTCGGCCCGCCGGAGTCCTCCCGGGAGGGCCCGGACCGCTCCGGCACCGGCCTCCGGCGGGCCCGCGGGTGAGGCCCGCGACCGGCGCGATCCGCCGCTGCCGGGGCCGCACACGCTCGACGACAGGGCCGGCCTGCTCGGCGGGGGACGGGGTCCGGCATGCGGGCGGCGGGCACCCGGGACGGGGCACGGCGGACGGGGACGACCGCGGTGTGCGCGTACTGCGGTGCGGGCCACGACCTTGCCCCGCACGTGCGGGACAATGAGACCGCCTGGGTCACCTCGCCGCACGACGGCCCGGTGACCCACGGCGACCTGTGCATCAAGGGCCGCTTCGGCCACCAGCACGTACAGAACCGGGACCGACCGGCACGAGGGGCACGGACATGGGACGAGTCACGGAACGACGCAAGGTGATCCGCATCCGGGACGGGGCGGTCTCCACCCGCCCGGACACCTTGGTGGCCGAGGAACCGCTGGAGATCCGGCTGAACGGCAGGCCGCTCGCGATCACCATGCGCACTCCGGGCGACGACTTCGCGCTGGCGGCCGGTTTCCTGGTCAGCGAGGGTGTGCTGGCCGAGCGGGACGACCTGCAGAACATCGTGTACTGCGCGGGCGCGACGGCCGACGGCTCCAACACGTACAACGTGGTCGACGTGAAGACGGCCCCGGACGTGCCGGTCCCGGACATCACGCTGGAGCGCAACGTCTACACGACCTCGTCCTGCGGTCTGTGCGGCAAGGCCAGTCTGGACGCGGTGCGCACCACGGCCCGCTGGCCGATCGCCGACACTCCCCCGGTCCGGGTCACCCCGGAGCTGCTGGCGGCCCTGCCGGACCGGCTGCGCGCCGCCCAGCGGGTCTTCGACCGCACCGGCGGACTGCACGCGGCGGCCCTGTTCACCGAGGACGGTGAGCTGGTGGACGTACGGGAGGACGTGGGCCGGCACAACGCGGTCGACAAGCTGGTCGGCCGCGCCCTGCGGAACGGGGACCTGCCGCTGTCCCGGTCCGTGCTGCTGGTGTCGGGCCGGGCCTCCTTCGAGCTGGCGCAGAAGGCGGTGATGGCGGGCATTCCGGTGCTCGCGGCGGTGTCGGCGCCGTCCTCGCTGGCGGTGGACCTGGCCGCCGAGACGGGGCTGACGCTGGTGGGCTTCCTGCGGGGCGCCTCCATGAACGTGTACGCGGGCGAGGACCGCGTCGCCCTGCGGGCCGCGGCCGCCCAGGGCTGACCCGCCTCCCTCGCGGCACGGCGGCGGGTCCCGAGCGGTCGGAGAGCGCCCGGGTGGAGCGGGTGGGGCGGGCGACGTATCGGGCCGGGACCCCGGCCGGCGACGCGCGGAGCGGGTGGGGCGGGCGACGTATCGGGCCGGGACCCCGGCCGGCGACGCGCGGAGCGGGTGGGGCGGGCGACGCATCGGGCCGGGACCCCGGCCGGCGACGCACGGAGCGGGTGGGGCGGGCGACGCATCGGGCCGGGACCCCGGCCGGCGACGCACGGAGCGGATGGGGCAGGCGACGCATCGGGGCGGGACCCCGGCCGGCGGGAAACGTCCCCTGCGTCGCAGGGCCCCGCCTCGACCGGACCACCGCCCGGCGTGCGCCGGCCGGATGCCGGGCGGTCAGCCGTCGGCGCCCGTACCGGCGATCCGGCGGACCATGTCCAGCAACCGCGCCCGCTCCTGCGCCGTGAGCGGGGCGAGGAGTTCGTCGTTGGCCGTACGGGCCGCCTTCTCGCACCGCGCGAGCACCCGGCCGCCCTCCTCGGTGAGGGAGACCGCGTTCTTGCGGCGGTCGTCCGGGTCCGGGGCGCGGACGACGAGGCCGGCGGCCTGCAGGTCGTTGAGGACGCCGACCAGGTCCTTCGGGTCGAGGCCGATACCGCGGCCGAGGTCGGCCTGGGCGACGGGGGCGAGGTCGCGGACGGCGGAGAGCACCACGTGGTGCCACATCTTCAGGCCCTCCGCGGCCAGTGCCTCGGCCACCAGGGCCCGGCCACGGGCGGCGGCCCTCCCCAGGAGCCAGCTGGGCAGGGAGCGGATCTCGGGAAGCGGTGCGTCGGCCATGGGCCCCAGCCTACCCAAAAGTCGTTGGACCTCCCCACGACCCCCTCTTATCGTTGGGTCTCCCAACGGCATATGGAGGTGCGTCGATGCGCCGTGTCCGGTACGCGTCCCCCGGAGGCCCGCTGTTCCTGGAGGAGGCCCCCGTCCCCGAGCCCGGCCCGGGCGAGCTGCTGGTGCGCTGCGAGGCGGTCGGCGTCACCCTGCCGGTCGTCCGCAAGGTCACCGAGGCCGCCGAGCCGGTCCCGCTCGGCGGTGAGGTCGCCGGGGAGGTGGTGGCCACCGGTGACGGTGTGACCGGCTTCCGGGCGGGCGACCGGGTGACGGGGCTCTGCTTCGGACACGGCTACGCCGACTTCGCCGTCCTGCGCCGGGAGATGGCCTCGCCGATCCCCGACGGGGCCGGTGCCGTCGACGCGGTCGCGCTGGTCCGCAGCGGCCTGGTGGCACTCGGCGCCCTGTCGGCCGCCCACCCCCGGCCGGGCGAGTCGGTGCTCGTCACGGCCGCGGCCAGTGGGGTCGGCCAGCTGGCCGTGCGGCTGGCACGGACGCGCGGCGCGGCCAGGGTCGTGGGCGCCGTCTCCGACCCGGCCAAGGCGGACTTCGTGCGCTCCCTGGGCGCCGACGACGTCGTGGTCTACGGCGACGACGACTGGGGCGAGCCCGTCGACCACGTCCTCGACGGGGTGGGCGGCGACCTGCTCGCCCCGGCCGTCGCCGCCCTCGCCCCGGGCGGCCGGCTGGTGGCGTACGGCTCGGGCGGCGGGACCGTCCGGGCGTACGACCTGCTGGTGGGCTCGAAGACGGTGACGGGGTTCCAGATGGCGCGGATCGCCCGCGAGCAGCCGGAGCTGTACGAACAGTGGCGTCAGGAGCTGTGGCGCCTGTTCGCCGAGGGAACGCTCCGACCCGCCGTGCACGGCGGGTTCGGGCTGGCGGACGCGGCGAGGGCGCACGAGGCCGTCGGGTCGCGCCGCAATCTCGGAAAGGTCGTCCTCGTCCCCTGAGACACCCCCCGCGACGGGTCTCAGCGGCAGCGGGGCCCCGTGCCGGCGGCCGGCCGTGACGCCGTGGCCGGCTCGCCCGGGGCCGTCGCCTCGGGATCGTGCGCCCGGCGCTTGGCGATGACCGCGCACACCATCAGCTGCATCTGGTGGAAGAGCATCAGTGGCAGCACGGCCAGCGAGGCGTGCGCGCCGAACAGGACGCTCGCCATGGGCAGGCCGGAGGCGAGGGACTTCTTGGAGCCGGCGAACTGGATCGCGATCCGGTCGGCCCGGCCGAAGCCCAGCGCCCTCGCCCCGTACCAGGTCAGCAGCAGCATCACGGCGAGCAGCACCGCCTCCACGACCAGCAGGCCGGCCAGCCGGACCGGGCTCACCTGATGCCAGATGCCCTGCACCATGCCCTCGCTGAACGCCGTGTAGACGACGAGGAGGATCGAACCGCGGTCGACGAGTCCGAGCACCTTCTTGTGCCGGGCGACGAACCCTCCGATCCAGCGGCGCAGCACCTGCCCCGCGACGAACGGCACCAGCAGCTGGAGCACGATCTTCACGACCGAGTCGGCGGAGAAGCCGCCCCCGCTGTTGCCGAGCAGGGCCGCGGCCAGCAGCGGTGTGAGGACGATGCCCGCCAGCGAGGAGAAGGAGCCGGCGCAGATCGCGGCGGGCACGTTGCCGCGGGCGATGGAGGTGAAGGCGATCGACGACTGGATGGTGGACGGGACCAGGGTGAGGAAGAGCAGCCCCTGGTAGAGGGGGTCGGTCAGCAGGACCGGGACGAGCCCGCGGGCAGCGAGGCCCAGCAGCGGGAAGACGACGAAGGTGCAGGCCAGCACGGTGACGTGGAGACGCCAGTGACGCAGCCCGTCCATCGCCTCACGGGTGGAGAGCCGGGCCCCGTACAGGAAGAAGAGGAAGGCGATCGCGAACGTGGAGGCCCCGGAGGCGACGTCGGCTCCCGTGCCGCGGGCCGGCAGCAGTGCCGCGAGGCCCACCGTCCCGAGCAGCAGCAGGACGTACGGGTCGATCGGCATCCAGCGCGGCCATCGCAGGCGTTTCACGGTGCTCCACTTGCTCGTGCTTGCTCGTTCTCTTCGTGCTCCGGCGGGGTCACGGGTCCCCGCTCCATCGTGCTTCCTCACTCTGCGATCGGGAATCCGGCACACCGCTCTCACTGTCATCATGTTTCGCGATGACCGGGTACGGTGGGCCGTGTGTACGACCCCTCCCATCTGCGGACTTTCCTGACCGTGGCCCAGACGCTGAGCTTCACCCAGGCCGCGCGGCGGCTCGGGCTGCGCCAGTCGACGGTGAGCCAGCACGTGCGGCGACTGGAGGACGCCACCGGGCGGCAGCTGTTCACGCGCGACACGCACTCCGTGGAGCTCACCGAGGACGGCGAGGCGATGCTGGGCTTCGCGCGCCGCATCCTGGACGTGCACGAGCAGGCGGCGGCCTTCTTCGCCGGCACCCGGCTGCGCGGCCGGCTGCGCTTCGGAGCGTCCGAGGACTTCGTGCTGACCCGGCTGCCGGAGATCCTCGAGGGCTTCCGGCACGAACACCCGGAGGTCGACCTGGAGCTGACCGTGGAGCTGTCGGGCACGCTGCACGAACAGCTGGCCGCCGGGAAACTCGACCTGGTGCTGGCCAAGCGGCGCCCCGAGGACCCGCGCGGCGAGCCGGTCTGGCAGGACCGGCTGGTGTGGATCGGCGCGGAGCGGCTGCGCCTGGATCCGGACCGTCCGGTGCCGCTCATCGTCTATCCGCCGCCGGGCATCACCCGCGCGCTCGCGCTGGACGCGCTGCAGCGGCAGGGCCGCGAGTGGCGCATCGCCTGCACCAGCGGCAGCCTCAACGGGCTGATCGCGGCGGCCCGCGCGGGCCTCGGCGTGATGGCGCACTCGCGCGGGCTCGTCCCGCCCGGCCTGGTGCGCGTGCCGGAGCGGGCCGGGCTGCCGGAGCTGGGCCGCGTCGACTTCGTGCTGGTGCACGGGCGCCGCCGCCCCTCGGCGCAGGGCGCCGCGGACGCGCTGGCGGCGGCGATCCTGGCGGGCGGCGACCGGCTGCACCGGCCTCGGCGTGCGGGCCTCGCGCAGGTGTGACGGAATCCGGGGCGCCCACGCCGAAGAAAGGGACGGCGGCTCCGTACCGACGGTAAGCGGGGCGTACAGATTCGGTGGAGATTACGGCGCCGGAACTTACCCAACCGTAAGGAAACTGTCCGTCCCTTCCCCATGTGAGCGCATTTCCTCCCACTGACCGGCGCGGTCACGAGCCGTGCCCGGTTTCGCCGGCCCTCCCACCCCTGCCCCGCGTGGGGTAGCTTTCACCGCGCCGTGCGGGGTGTCACCAGGAGCGGGGAGCGGGGTTTGCGCGAGTTCACCAACCCTCCGTCGGCGTCGGCACCGCCGGTGGGCGGTCTGGCCGACGTGGTCTTCCGGCATGCAGAGGAGGATCCGCGGCACATCGCGCTGGGCCGCAAGGACGAGGACGGGCGGTGGCGGGACGTGACCGCCGGCGCGTTCCGCGACGAGGTGCTGGCCCTCGCCAAGGGCCTGCTCGCCCAGGGCGTCCGCTTCGGCGACCGGGTCGCCATCATGTCCCGCACCCGCTACGAGTGGACGCTCTTCGACTTCGCGCTGTGGGCGATCGGCGCCCAGGTGGTGCCGGTCTACCCGACCTCCTCGGCCGAGCAGTGCCTGTGGATGCTGTACGACGCCGAGGTGACGGCGGCGGTGGTGGAGCACGAGGACCACGCGATGACGATCGCCACCGTCATCGACCGGCTGCCGCGCCTGCGCGGCCTGTGGCAGCTCGACTCCGGCGCCGTCCAGGAGCTGTACGACGCGGGCGCCCACCTCGACGACGAGGTGGTGCACCGGCACCGGCAGGCGGTCACCCCCGACTCGGTCGCCACCGTCATCTACACCTCGGGCACCACGGGCCGCCCCAAGGGCTGCGTCATCTCGCACGGCAACCTCATGTACGAGGCGGACACCGTCATCGAACGCTGGGAGCCGGTCTTCCACTCCAGGAAGGGCGACGAGGCGTCGACCCTGCTGTTCCTGCCGCTCGCGCACGTCTTCGGGCGGATGGTGGAGGTCGCGGCGGTCCGGGGCCGGGTCCGCTTCGGCCACCAGCCGCAGCTGAACGCCGCGGCCCTCCTGCCGGACCTGGCCGCCTTCCGGCCGACGTTCATCCTGGCCGTGCCGTACATCTTCGAGAAGGTGTTCCACGCCGCCCGGCGCAAGGCCGACAAGGAGGGGAGGTCCGGCCCCTTCGAGAAGGCCGTCGACGTGGCGGTGAAGTACGCGGAGGCGGTGGAGGCCAAGGCCTGGGGCATCGGCCCGGGCCCCTCGGCGGGCCTGCGCGTGCAGCACCAGCTGTTCGACAAGCTCGTCTACGCCAAGGTGCGGGCGGCGATGGGCGGCCGCATCCGCAACGCCATGTCGGGCGGCTCGGCGATGGACCGGCGGCTCGGCCTGTTCTTCGCGGGCGCGGGCGTGCAGATCTACGAGGGCTACGGCCTGACCGAGTCCACCGCGGCGGCCACCGCCAACCCGCCCGAGCGCACCCGCTACGGCACGGTCGGCCGCCCCATCCCCGGGGTCGCCGTGCGCATCGCGGACGACGGCGAGATCTGGCTGAGCGGCGGCAACGTCTTCCAGGGCTACCTCAACGACCCGAAGGCCACCGACGAGACCCTCCACGACGGCTGGCTGGCCACCGGCGACCTGGGCTCGCTGGACGAGGACGGCTACCTCACCATCACCGGCCGCAAGAAGGAGATCCTGGTGACCTCCGGCGGCAAGAGCGTCTCACCGGGCCTGCTGGAGGAACGCGTCCGGGACCATCCGCTGGTCAACCAGTGCATCGTCGTCGGCAACGACCGCCCCCACATCGCCGCGCTCATCACCCTCGACCAGGAGGCGGTCGAGCACTGGCTGACGATGCGCAACAAGCCCCGGATGGCCCCGGCCGACCTGGTGCGCGACGCCGACCTGGAGGCGGAGGTGCGGCGCGCGGTCGTCGCGGCCAACACGCTCGTCTCCCAGGCCGAGTCGATCCGCACCTTCCGCATCCTGGCCCAGCCGTTCACCGAGGAGCACGGGCTGCTGACCCCGTCGCTGAAGCTCAAGCGCAAGGCCATCGAGAAGGCCTACGCCGCCGAGGTCGAAGCCCTGTACCGGATCTGAGTTCCGCGGTCAGGAATGCACGGCGCCCCGTGATCGTTGACCATGGGAGTACCACCTGACCACAACCGAAGGATCAAGAGCTCGTGAGCAGCAAGGTCCCCCCGATCATCCTGAACAACGGCGTCGAGATGCCCCAGCTGGGCTTCGGCGTCTGGCAGGTGCCGGACGACGAGGCCGAGACGGCCGTCGCCACGGCCCTGGAGGCCGGGTACCGCAGCATCGACACAGCGGCGATCTACGGCAATGAAGAGGGCACCGGCAAGGCCATCGCCGCCTCCGGCATCGCCCGCGAGGACCTCTTCGTCACCACCAAGCTCTGGAACAGCGACCAGGGGTACGACTCCACCCTGCGCGCCTTCGACACGTCGCTGGCCAAGCTCGGCCTCGACTACGTGGACCTGTACCTGATCCACTGGCCGCTGCCGTCGAAGGACCGCTACGTCGACACCTACAAGGCGTTCGAGAAGCTGTACGCCGACGGCCGGGTCCGGGCCATCGGCGTCTCCAACTTCCTGCCGGAGCACCTGGAGCGGCTGATCGCCGAGACGTCGGTCGTCCCGGCCGTCAACCAGATCGAGCTGCACCCGCACCTCCAGCAGCACGCCGCCCGCGAGGTCCACGCGGAGCAGGGCATCGCCACCGAGGCGTGGTCCCCGCTCGGCTCGGGCAAGGGCATCCTGGAGATCCCTGCGATCGTGGCGATCGCGCAGAAGCACCAGCGCACCCCGGCCCAGGTCGTGCTGCGCTGGCACCTCCAGCTCGGCAACGTGGTGATCCCGAAGTCCGTGACGCCGTCGCGGATCAAGGAGAACATCGACGTGTTCGACTTCTCCCTGGACACCGAGGACCTCGCGGCGATCAGCGCGCTGAACGAGGACCGCCGGCTGGGCCCGGACCCGGCGGAGTTCGACGTCGCCTGACCCGCGCACGCCCGGAGGGGCCCGGTCCCACGGACCGGGCCCCTCGGCGTCGGCGCGTCAGACCGTCGGCCGCACCGCGGTAAGGAGTCCCCGGAGGTCTCCATGCTCGCCCTGCACCTGCTCCGGTCGGCGCTGGTGCATGTCACCCCCCTGCTCCTCCAGAACATCCTGAGCGAGGAGAAGTGGCAGCAGCGGCCCACCGACGCCGACCGGCGGGCCCTGTCCCCGCCGGTCCGGTCCCATGTGAACCCCTACGGCCGGTTCGAGCCGGACATGGACTCCCACCTCGAACTGGTCGCCGCCCCCAAAGTGCCCACTGCCCAGCCGGCGGGCGGCTGAGCAGCCCGGTGCCGCGGCAGGCGACGTTCGCCCGGTGAGGAGCGGCGTCCGGTGCGTGCTCCGGAGGTCCCCCCCGGCCGGAGGCTGGGGGGAGTGCCGGCCGGAAGCCCTCGCACTGGACGTACGCGGGCTTCCGGCCGGTGCGGCGAGCGGGGGCACCCCCTCCGGGGGGGGCGTGCCGGACGCCGCGACGGAGCGAACGTCGCCTGTTGCGGCACTAGCTGTGCCGGAGCCCGCTCACGGCAGGGGCGGGTAGGCGTTCTTCATCAGCTCCTGGAACTGCGCGGAGAACCACTTCCCGGAGAGGGGGGCGTCCGGGAGGGCGCCGGACATGCTGTTGCCGTTGCGGGCGTTGCCGGTGTACGTCGGGTCGCACATCCGGTCGAATCCCTTGCCCTCGTCGTTCGGGATCTCCTTGCTCGCGCCGTCCGACTCCCCCGGCGGCTTCATCCACACGTAGGCGTCGATGCCCGGCTCGGGGTTGGCCCTCGGCCGTTCGCCGAGGCCCGCTCCGGACTGGTTGCACCAGTTGCCGAGGTGGATGCGGCGGTCGTAGCGGCCGCCGTCGACGTAGGTGTCGACGTTGGTGGTGGCGCCGGGGCCGGCGGGCCGCTGGGTGCCGCCCCAGCCGTTGCGGGAGGTGTCGATCAGCATGCCGATGTTCTTGTCGAAGCCGATCGAGACCAGCTTGTCGCGCATGGCCTGGGCGTAGGAGAGCTCGTCGGTGTAGCGGTTCCAGTCGACCCACTTGGACTGGCGCACGGACGTGCCGTTCACACTGTCCGTGATCTTGAAGTGGTCCTCCTTCAACGCGCTGTAGTTGGCGGTGTTGACGATGAAGCCGTGGACGTCGTTCACGGTGGCGCCCTCGGTGGTGGCGGCCGTCTTGAACATGTCGGCCGAGGCGCCGAAGTTGTCGTCCCAGCCGAGCCATCCGTGGTGGCCGGCGTCGATGTAGTTGTAGACGTTGGGGATGTCGCCGAGTTTGTTCAGGGCGTAGCCGACGCCCTTCTGGTAGTTGCCGTTGGCCTTCATCACGTCGCAGTTGGGCGTGGCGGTCGGCCGGCCCGAGACGTTGGTGACGAGGTTGGGCAGCGAGTCGATCTCGACGGTGGTGACGATCCTGAGCGAGGCGTACTTCGGGTCGGCGAGGATCGCGGCGATGGGGTCGATGTACTGCGTCTTGTACTTGTCGATCTCCGTCGGGCCCAGCTCGCCGTTGGAGGCCAGGGCCGAGCAGTCGCGCCCGGGCAGGTTGTAGACGACGAGCTGGATGTACAGCTCGCCGGAGCCCTTCTGCCGCAGCGCCTCGTCGAGGTGGTCGCGCAGGCCCATGCCGTCGCCCACGCCCTCGACGGCCGCGATCCGGTCCAGCCAGACACCGGTGGGCTGGTCGGCGATCCGGCTGCCGCCGGGTTCGGCCGCCGCCTTCGCGGACCACTCCGGGTTCACGTACCCCTTGGCGCCGGCGTACGGGTTGTCCACCCGGCCGGACGGCCCGGTGGGGTCCGGCGGGTCGGTCGGCCCGCCGTCGACGTTGCAGGTCACCCCGTTGAGGGTGAAGGTGGCCGGGATCGCGTTGCCGCCGCTGTAGGTGGCCTGGAATCCGAAGCTCGCCGAACCACCGGTGGCGAGCGTGCCGTTGTAGGACTCGTTGACGGCCGTGACGGCGGCACCGCTCTGACTGATCTTCGCGTTCCAGCCGTTGGTCACCTTCTGGCTGCCGGCGTACGTCCAGCCCAGCGACCAACCGGAGGTGGGGGCGCCGTTGTTGGTGACGGTCACGGCGGCGGTGAAGCCGCTGCCCCAGTCGTTCTGCACCTGGTAGTCGACGGTACAGGCGGCGGCCGCCGCGCCGGCGGTCGCGGTGTGGGCGGCGAGGGCCGTGCCGGAGGCTCCGGCGACCAGCGTCAGAGCGGCGAGCATCGCGGTTCTCGTCCGGGTCATGTGTGGGGGTCCCTTCTTTCGTCGGGGTGGGGGGTGCGGGGTCGTACGCCTGCCGGGCGCGGGCCCGAGCCGGGCGGCATGGGGGCACCGCCGCGGCCGGAGGCCGGGAACGGCCCGTGGGCAGGGGGAGGCGGCCCGCGGGGGAGCTGTGCACCGGTACATCGGCCGATCACGCGTCGGACCGGCCGCAACGGCGGCTGGAGGTCCTGAGCGCGGGAGGTGGAGCGGGGGGTGACGCACGAGCGGCTCCTTGCGGCCCGGACGCGCCGTGGCGGCCGTACCGACCGGTGGAACCGCTCCCACTGGTTCAGCGAAGGTAGCGCCAAGTGACGGTGAAGAACAGAGGAGTCACCGACTTTCCGCGACTTTCCGTCCGCACCGCCTGTCGAATTTTTTCGACTCCTCACACGTCTTGACCGCCCGGAACCCCCTCCTCAGTATGGGAGCGCTCCCACTGGTTCACGGCTTGCCGCCCCTCCCCCCACTCCCCTTCGAGCCGCAAGGAGGAACCAGCACCATGCACCCCCGACGCGGGCACGGACGCCGCCGCACGCACCATGAGCCTGACTCCCCCTCAACTCCATTGATTACCAGGCATGTTGGACCGGAAGGGCCGTACGCCAGGGGATGAACACCGTCGGCCTCGGTGCCGTCACGGATCACGGGACGAACCTCCCGGGAACGGATGGGTTCCGCCTCCCGGTCGCCGCCGGGGACAGCCGGGTTGCCGCCCTGCGGTGAGCGACCTGACCGGTGGGTACGGGCCGTGAGACACCCGCGGGCAGGCCGGCCCCTGCCGATTGCGGGCCGCCATCACCGCCGTGCACGACGAGGCCGAGCACACCGACGCCACCGAGCGGCCCCAGGCCTTCGCCCTGTACGACCTCCTTCAGCGGTCCGGGCCGAATCCGTCCGGCCCGCCGTCGAAGTCCCCTTCGCCCTGCGACCAGTGCCACCCCACGGCCCAGCGGCCACAGTGCTCGACGAGGGCACACGACACGGCGTCCGCCCAGGGCCCGGCCACGTCCGGCTCCAGGCGCTCGTCGCCGGGTCGGCGAAGCAGACGCCGGGGCGTCACGGCGCGTACTCGGCCGGTCCGAGCGAGCGCACCGCCGACACGCTGTCGAAGGGAGGACGGCCCGCGCCGGAAACAACTGCGGCCCGTCGGTCCGCCGCCTCCACGCGCGCGTTCGAATCCGCCTCGTCCGGGGCCTTCCCCCTACACCCGGACGGACTAGTCGACAGAGCACGCCCCTTCTCCCACCTGGCCCGTGCACCCGTTGGAGTTGCGTCGTCACGGAGCGCATGAGTCCTTGGTAAGCGTGTCCTACCGGATCTCACCATCAGGAGGAGACATGGGCACTGTCCAGAGCGGCCAGACGGCCGAGAGGCTGTCCGTCGTTTTCGCGGTCCGTGTGATCGAGGGCGGCGAGCAAGGGTTCCTGGAGATGTACGAGCAGATGCGGAAATCCGTCGCTCGTACCCCCGGGCACATCGTCGAACGGCTGGGAGAGCCGGTCGACGGCTCCCGCCAGTGGGTGATCACCAGCGAGTGGGAGACCCCCGAGCACTTTTTCGCCTGGCAGCAGAGCGATGACCACCAGGAACTGGTGGCCCCGCTCCGCAACTGGGTCGACTCGACGCAGTCACTGCGGTTCCGGGTCGTCAAGGAGACCGTGAAGGAGAAGTCATGACGCACCCCACCGATGGCCCCGTCGCCGTCCTCGGCCTCGGCACGATGGGTGCCGGCCTCGCCTCACGCCTGCTCGCACAGGGCATATCCGTGCGGGTCTGGAACCGTACCCCCGAGCGGGCCGAACCACTCGTCCGGGCCGGCGCCGTCGGCGCCGGACGCCCCAGCGAAGCCGTCGAGGGCACGAGCGCCGTCATCTGCACCGTCTCCGACGGAGACGCCCTCAGAACCGTGCTGCGCGGCCCGGACGGCGTCCTGTCCAGGGGCACCTACCCCGGCGCACTGATCTGCGCCAGCACCGTCGCTCCCGAGGAAGTCGTCCGCCTCGCCGAGGACGTGCCCTCCGTCATGGACGTCGGCATGCTCGGCAACCGCGACCACGCCCGCGACGGCGAACTGCGGCTGTTCGTCGGCGGCGAGGAGCGGGTCTTCGCCGCCGGCCGGCCCCTGCTGGAGATGCTGGGCAAGGAGGTCGTCCACCTGGGCGCACTCGGCTCCGGCATGCGGATGAAGCTGCTCCTCAATCTCCTCATGGGGATAGAAGTGCAGGCCATGGCCGAGGCCGCCGAACTGGCGGCCGTCTCCGGCCTCGACAAGCAGCTCGTCCTCAGGACGATCGCGGGCAGCGGCTTCGCCTCGCCGGTCATGTCGTTCAAGTCGCGGCGCCTGGCCACCGGGCATTTCGACGAGCCGGACTTCCGGCTGCGTCTGATGGCGAAGGACCTCATGCTCGCCACGGAGCAGGCGGCCGCGGCAGGCCTGCGTCTTCCGCTCACCGCCGCAGCCGCACAGACCCACGCCCGTGCCACCGAGCAGGGGCTCGGCGACAAGGACTGTGCCGCGGTGATCCGCGCAGTCACATCGGAACAGGGAACCCACGCATGATCATCGACATCCACGGGCATCTGTCCCCGCCCCAGGCGGCCGGCCGCTTCCCCATGCCTCCGAGCCTGACCGACGTCGACGGCATGCTCGCGGCCCGCGCCGAGGCCGGGATCGACCTCACCATCATCGGCAGCCCGGTGGGCGCCGGCGCGATGGCACGGGTCCCGGGCGTGGACAACTACAAGCAGCCGCGCGACCGGCTGCGTGGTTTCCACGCCTGGATGTCGGGGCTGATCTCCCAGTTCCCGGACCAGTTGCGCGGGTACGTCTACGCCAACCCGTTCGGCGACGACGATCACCTGGAAGGGGTGCGGGAGACCCTGGCGGACCCCGCGTTCGTCGGCCTGATCACCACGTCCAGCGTCCACGGCGAGCTGCTCGGCTCGCCGCGGGCGGACTCCTTCTTCGCGCTGGCCGCGGAGGCGGGAGTCCCGGTCCTGGTACACGCACCGGCCGAACCGGCCGGCACGGAGAAGGTGGACACCATGGGCTTCGTCGAGCAGATCGGCCGGTTCGGCGACGTCACCCTGGGCATGGCCATGATCGCGTTCGCGGGATGGCTGGACAAGTACCCGGACCTGCGGCTGATCGGCGCGACCGGCGGCGGCGCGATGGCGCTGCTGCCGGAGCGCCTGCAGACGGCGGCGAGCCCTCGGCACTGGGGCGGCGGAGCGCCGCCCCCCGCCGCCGCGCCGCCCTCCGCCGCCCCGGCCGCCCGGCCGGCGGCCCCCGCCGCGCCGCCTTCCATCCCGCCGTCGGCCGACCCCGCCGCGGCCCTGCAGCGCATGTACGTCGACACCAGCCCGTCCAGCCCCGCGCACCTGAGTCTCAACGCGGAGGTCCTCGGACCCGAGCGGATGCTGTTCGGCAGCGACTCGCCGCCGTTGTCCGCGCCGCTGGGGGACCTCATCCGCATGATCGAGAAGCTGCCCCTGGACAAGGCGTCCCAGCAGCTCATCCTCGGCGGCAACGCCGAGGCCCTCTTCGACCTCGGGAGCCGCCCGTGACCACCACGCAGGACCCCGTCACCACAGCCGAGCGGTGCACCGCCGATTTCCGGCGCAATCCGCACCCGGTCTACGCCGCCCTCCGGGACACGGCGCCCGTCTGCCCGATGAAGCCGCCGCACGGCGTCGAAACGTATCTGATCACACGGTACGAGGACGCCCGGGCCGCGCTCTCCGACCCCCGGCTGGGCAAGGACATGTACGGGGCCATGGACGCCTACCGGAGAATCTTCGGTGACTCGTCGGTCTCGCTGGACGACAACATGCTCAACGCCGACGCGCCCAAACACACCCGGCTGCGCGAACTCGTCAGCGCCGAGTTCACCCCGCGCCGCGTCGAGGCGCTGCGGCCGAAGATCCAGGCGATCGTCGACCAGCTCCTCGACGCCTGCCCCACCCGCGAACCGCTGGACCTGCTGCCCGCGTTCGCGTTCCCCCTGCCGATCAACGTGATCTGCGAACTGCTCGGCGTGCCGCCCGGGGAACGGGCCCGCATGCAGCACCTGTCCACCACAGTGGCGCAGACAGGCTTCGGCAAGGAAGCCAAGCAGGCCCAGCAGAAGGCGGAAGAGGACCTGCACGCCTACTTCACCGAACTCGTCGCGCGCAAGCGCGAACACCCCGGTGACGACCTGCTCAGCGCGCTCACCGAGGTCCAGGACAAGGACGGCGGCCTCACGGAGAACGAGCTGGTCTCGACGGCGTTCCTGCTGATGTTCGCCGGCCACAAGACGACCGCGTACCTCATCGGCAACGCCGTCCACCACCTCCTGGCCAATCCCGCACAGCTGCACGCCGTCCAGGAAAACCCGGAGCTGGTCGGCCCCGCGGTGGAAGAACTGGTGCGCTACGACGGGTCGGTGGAAAGCGCTACGTTCCGGTTCGCGACCGAGGACGTGGAGATCGGCGGTACGCGGATTCCCAAGGGCGCACTGGTACAGATCTCGCTCCTCTCGGCGAATCGCGACCCACGGAAGTTCGACGCTCCGGACGACTTCGACGTGAACCGGCCGGGAAGCACGCACCTGGGCTTCGGCCACGGCAGCCACTACTGCCTGGGCGCACCCCTGGCTCGGCTGGAGATGCGACTGGCCCTCACCAGTCTGTTCGGCCGGTTCCCCGGGATCGCTCTGGCCGCTCCCGAAGCCGGGCCGAAGTGGTTGGAAGTCCCCTTCCCGGCCTTCCGCGGCCTGGCGGAACTGCCCGTCGTGCTCGACCCGCACAAGTGACCGGCCGACCGGCCACCGTTCAACTCAGCACTGCCGCCGCACCGCGCGCCGAGGACCGGCTCCCCGCCAAGGGAGCCGGCCCCGGCCGTTCCCCCTCCGGGTCAGCCGGCCCCGACCATCGTTGCGCCGCTCCTCGGCCACCTGCACGTCGTCTCATGTGGGTTCGTGACCTTGGGGCATGACGCTCGTGGAGCGGCTGGCCCCGGGCAGGTCGCGGGAGTTGTCCCAGCGGGTGGTACCGCCCGCTCCGACACGGCCGCAAGGCGGTGGGCGGCGTCGTCACGGTGACCGTGAGGTGCTCGCGGCGATCGTCTCCGCGGCCACGACGGGCTGCACGTGGCGGCGGTTGCCGCCGGTCTTCGGTCCGTCGGCGCCGACCGCGCACCGGTGTTCCACCGAGTGGAGCACCGCCCGGGTCCGGGCGGGACCGCACCGCCCGGTCGGGGACGGGACGGTTCCTGCTGCGGGGCCGCGGAGCGCCGCGTCGCCGCAACGGGTCGGACGCTCGTGCGTCTGGACCGCCTGGCCGTCAACGCGCGCCTGAACCCCTACTGCCCGGACACCGGTTACCGCGTCGTCGGCCACCAGGCGGGCAAGCCGCGGCCGAGCGGCACGCCCGAGTCGTTCACTCTCTGGAGAAGACCTGCGGGCCGGTCGCGGAATGGTCCGGCCGGTGCGCCGTCCTCGGCACGCTTGATCCATGTGCTCGCCGGTGCGGCGAGGTGAGGTACTCCCGCGGTCCGGCCTTCCCGCTACGGTTTCGCGAAGGCGCGGAGGGTGAACACCGGGTCGGGGCGAGGGCGTTCCTGGTCCGGTAAGGCCGCGAGGCGGGTGGCGAAGCGGTCGGCGAGTTCCCCGCCCGGCGGGAGCGTGACGAACCAGCCGCGTCGCAGGTCGGCGATCGTGCGGCGGGGGCTGCGGCCCTGGCCGTGGCCGGTGAAGCGGGCCTCACCGGCCGGTGTCAGGCCGTGGGCGCGGGCGTAGGACTCGACCCGCTCGGCGGCGTCGCGTGCCGTGCTGGGCGGCCGGGAGGCGAGTACGGCGTCGATGTCGCTGCCCACGTTGTGCGAGGCGCCCTTGTCGACCGTCGTGATGTACACCCCGCCGGGCCGCAGCACGCGGGCGCACTCGCCGACGACGGTGCGCGCGTCCTCCGCGCCGCCGGCCAGGTGCAGCAGCCACACGCTGCTCACGGCGTCGAACTCGCCGTCCCGGAAGGGCAGCCGGCGGCCGTCGGCCAGCACGACGGCGCCGGGCAGCCGGGCGGCGGCCCGGCGGGCCATGGCGGGGGCGAGGTCGGCTCCGGTCACGCGCAGGCCCGCCCGTCCGGCCGCGAGCCGTCCGGTGACGAGGCCGGTGCCGCAGGCGACGTCGAGGAGGCCGCGGGCGTGCGGCGGCACCAGGCTCAGGACCGCCCGGGCGGCCGCTTCCGCACGGGGCTCGCCGCCGCGCAGGACGTCGTACCGTTCCGCTTCCTCGTCGTAGTCGAGCACCCCGTCAGTGTGCCCCGTGGCTCCCGGCCAGGTCCTCCACCCTGCGGGCGAGCTCGACGTCCTTCTCGGTGACGGCGCCGCCCGCGCTGTGGGTGCTGACCGCCAGGGTCACCGTGTTGTAGCCGAGGGTCAGGTCGGAGTGGTGGTCGAGTTCCTCCTGCACCTGCGCGATGTGCACGACCATCGCGGTGGCCGCGAAGTGCGAGTCGAGCCGGTAGGCGCGGGTGAGGCGGTCCCCGTCGAGGGACCAGCCCGGCAGCTCGGCCAGCCGTTCCTCGATCTCCTTGTGCGACAGCGGTTCCACGGGCATGGGCTGCGCTCCTCGTCTGCTGGGATACGGGCACGGCACCGTACGACTCCGTCCCCTTCCAGCCTGCCACAGCAGGGCCGGGGCGGGCCCGCGGTCGGCTACCGTTCGGCGTATGACCGCACTCGTGTCCGGTACCACTCCCCTCGCCCAGGGCGTGGGCCCGCTGCTGCGGGCCTGGCGGGAACAGCGGCGGATCAGCCAGCTGGAACTGGCGCTGCGCGCCGACTCCTCCGCCCGGCACATCAGCTTCATCGAGACGGGGCGTTCCCGGCCCAGCGAGGAGATGGTGCTGAGGCTCGCCGAACGGCTCGACGTCCCGATGCGGGAGCGCAACGCGCTGCTCCTCGCGGCCGGCTACGCCCCGCACTATCCGGAGACCCCGCTGGACGACCCGGCCCTCGACGCGCTGCGCGCGGGCATGGAGCGCCTGATCAGGGGCTACGAGCCCTATCCCGCGCTGGTGGTCGACGCGCGGTACGACGTGCTGGCCGCCAACCGGGGCATCGCGATGCTGATGGACGGCCTGCCCGAGCACCTGCTCACCCCCCGGCCGAACGCGATGCGGCTGGCCCTGCACCCCGAGGGCCTGGCGCCGCGCATCCGCAACCTGCGCGAGTGGCGCGGCCACCTGCTGGAGCAGATGCAACGGCAGATCGCCCTGCACCGCTCAGGGCCCCTGCGGGCGCTGTACGAGGAGGTCGCGGCGTACCCGGTGCCGGACGACACGGCCGGTGAGGAACCGGACGAGCCGGTGCCGTACTTCGCGCTGCCGTTGCGCATCGAGCACGAGGGCCGGACGCTGTCGTTCATCTCGTCCATCTCCACCTTCAACACGCCGATGGACGTGACGGTCGCCGAGCTGGCCATCGAGACGCTGCTCCCGGCCGACCCGGCGACGGTCAAGTACCTTCACTCGCTGATGTCCTGACGCCACCTCAGCGCCGCGTACTGCAGCAGCGCGAATCCCGTGACGACGAGCGCCTGGAGCACCGTCCACACCGCGCCGGCCGTGGTGGGCGCGAGCCAGAGGGCCAGGGCGGCGCAACTCACCACCGCCCAGGCCAGGTTGGTCTCCACGACGACCCGCACCGCGAGCGCCGGCGGGTGTCGGCGCGCGGCCAGCAGGCCCACGGCCGCCGCGTACACGGCGAGGAACGCGCCGAGGCCGGTCAGCAGCCCGGAGCCGGCCCCGAGGAAGCGGCCCAGCGGCCCGGACAGGGTGAGGTAGGCGAGCGCGTTGGCGCCGGTCACGACCGCGTCCAGGGCCAGGAAGCGGCGGAGCGCCGGCTGCGGATCGAGGGTGCGGGCGAGTGCGGCGAGCTGGTTCGTGGACATGGTGGGTCACCCTCCGTCGGGATCGGCAGGCTGCGGGGACCGGGGGCCGGGCCGGAGTGCGCCGGCCCGGCCCCCGGTGTGTCTCCACGATCCCGTCCGCGCACGGAACGGTCGATTACCCGAGGGGTAATGCCGTCGGCGTCCGCCGCCCCTGTCGGGCCGGCCGGGGAACATGACAGACTGCGGGCGGACTTCGGCGCGTTGGGGAGGCGTGGCGTGAGCGAGCGGCGGGTGGCACCCACCGTGGGTCAGGTGGTGCTCGGCAAACGGCTCCAGGAACTGCGGGAGACGGCGGGCCTGAAGCGCGAGGAGGCGGCGAAGGTCCTCCGGGTGGCCCCGGCGACCGTACGGCGCATGGAAACGGCCGAGGTCGCGCTGAAAATACCGTACGTCCAGATCCTGTTGACGGCGTACGGCGTGTCCGAGGACGAGATCGCGGCGTTCGTCACGCTGGCCGAGGAGGCGAACCAGCCGGGCTGGTGGCAGCGCTACACCGACGTGCTGCCGGACTGGTTCAGCCTGTACGTGAGCCTGGAGGGCGCGGCACGGATCGTCCGCTCCTACGAACCGCACTTCGTGCCCGGCCTGCTGCAGACCGAGGACTACGCGCGTGCGGTCCTGGAGGCGGGGACGATAGGGGCCGCGGGCCGGGAGGCCGTCGAGCGGCACGTGTCGCTGCGCATGGAGCGGCAGCGGCTGCTGGACCGGCCCGACCCGCCGCACCTGTGGGTGATCATGGACGAGACGGTGCTGCGGCGCCCGGTGAGCGTCCACGGCCGGGTGATGCGCGAGCAGCTCGACCGGCTGCTGGAGTTCGCCGCCCGGGACCGGGTGACGCTGCAGGTCGCCGAGTTCGAGGACGGTCCGCACCCGGGAACGTACGCCCCGTTCACCCTGTTCCGCTTCGCCGAGCCGGAGCTGCCCGACATGGTCTTCACCGAGTACCTGACCGGCGCGCTGTACCTCGACTCCCGTGCGGAGGTCTCCACGCACCTGGAGGTCCTGGACCACATGACGGCACGCGCCGCCTCCACCCAGCGCACCGAGAAGATCCTGCGCGCATACCGCGAGAACCACTGACCGGACCACCCGAACAGCACCGCCCGAGGGAGAAGACACCGCATGACCGGATCCGACGCCGCGTCCGCCCCCATCGACACCAGTCGGCCGCACCCGGCCCGGGTCTACGACTGGTGGCTGGGCGGCAAGGACAACTACCCCGTGGACGAGGAGCTGGCCCGCAAGATCCTCGCCGCGGACGACACGGCGGTGCGCGGGGCCCGCGCCAACCGCCGGTTCATGCAGCGTGCGGTCCGTACGGTCGCCGAGGCCGGGATCCGCCAGTTCCTGGACATCGGCACGGGCATCCCCACCGAGCCGAACCTGCACCAGGTGGCCCAGGGCGTCGCACCCGAGGCGCGGGTGGTGTACGCCGACAACGACCCGATCGTGCTCCGGCACGCCGAGGCGCTGCTGCACGGCTCGGCGGAGGGGGCCACCGAGTACGTCCACGCGGACGTCCGGGAGCCGGACACCATCCTGCGGCTGGCGGGCGAGTGCCTGGACTTCGGCCGGCCCGTCGCCCTGTCGCTGGTGGCCCTGACGCACTACCTCGGGGACGCGGTGGACGGCGACGACGTGCACGGACTGCTGAAGCGGTACGTCGACGCGCTCGCACCGGGCAGCTACCTGATCCTTTCGCAGGTCACGCCCGACCTGAACCCGGAGGCGGTGGGCCGGGCCGCCGGTCTGTTCGCCCGCAGCGGCACACCGTTCTACCCGCGCTCGCTCGCCGAGTTCTCGCGGTTCTTCGAGGGCCTGGAGCTGCTGGGCCCCGGCGTCATCCCGGTGACCGGATGGCGGCCGGACCCCGAGGACGTGGCGGTCCAGGCGGAGGGCATCGTCCCGGTGTACGCGGGGGTGGCGCGCAAGCCCTGAGCCGTCCCCACGCCGCACGCCCTGACTCGTACGGGCGCCGCGAACGGGTGGGCGGCCCTCGCGGCCCCTGGGTTCGGAACCCGGGCGAGCGCACGTGACCGACACGTGGACACCGCCCACCGAACCGGGCGCGGCGCTGCTGCGCGCGGGCCGGTTCTTCCGGCCCGGCACCGCGGCGCCCGACCTGCACGGCATCGGGCTGGTCGGCGGCCGGGAGGCGGACGCGTTCTCCGGGACCGCTGGAGCCACGCCAAGGCCGTGACCTCCACGCACGGCGCGAACCGCACCGGATCCTGCCGCTGGAACGTGTTCGTCAAGGACGGCGTCATCACCTGGGAGGCCCGGGCGACGGACCACCCGTCCCCCTGCCCGGGCCGCCCCGGGCAGGGGGACGAGGAAGCCGACGCGGTGGGGCGGTCGGTGCGCTGCCCCGGCCCACCGCGTGCGAGAAGCCGGGCTTCACCATCCGCTACCCGATGGTGAAGCCCGGTGCTCTTTCCGGCTGTACGGCGCCTGCCGGCGGACCGACGACGACGTCAGGCCGTGGCGGGCGGCCTCAGGGCGCGGGCAGCACGGGCGCCGGTGGAAAAGGGCGCCGAGGTCAGGCCAGCTTGGCCGACAGGGTGATGGTCGTGCCGGTCAGGGCCTGGCTGACCGGGCAGTTCTTCTTGGCGTCCTCGGCGGCGGCGACGAACGCGTCGTTGTCGATGCCGGGGACGGTGCCCTCCACGGTGAGGTGGATGCCCTTGATGCCCTCACCCGGCTGGAAGGTGACGTCGGCCGAGGTGGTCAGCTTGGTGGGCGGGGTGCCGGCGCCGGCCAGGCCGTGCGACAGCGCCATGGAGAAGCAGCTGGAGTGGGCGGCGGCGATCAGCTCCTCGGGGCTGGTCTTCCCGTTCGCCTGCTCGGCGCGCGACGGCCACGACACCGGCTGCTCGCCGATGCCGGACGAGTCGAAGGTGACGACACCGCTGCCCTCGAGCAGGTTGCCTTCCCAGACGGTGTGTGCGGAGCGCGTGGTTGCCACGGCGAGTCCTTTCCGGATTCCCTTGCGGTACTGGGGCGGTGGGAGCCCGTGCCCGGGTTCCCGCCCCTATCCGATCACACTCCGGCCCGGCTCACCCGGAAGACCGGTCCCCGTGCGGGCTGCGCTGGCGCCGGGCCGCCATGACCGCGTAGACCAGCACGCCCGCGAACAGGAACAGCACGCCCTGGTAGACGGCCGCGTAGCCGGCGCCCGCGACCAGCCACAGGGAGAACGCGGCCGCCACGGAGGCGATCACGGCGTCGCGCGCCAGCCGGGCGCCGTTCACGCGCTCGCGCTGTCCGGAGACCAGGTGGAAGATCTGCGCGGCGGTGGCCAGCAGGTAGGGCACGGTCGCGGTGAAGGTGGTGACGAGGACGAGGACCTCGAAGACCTTCGCCGAGCCGGACGTGTAGTTGTAGACGGTGAGGAGGGAGGCGAGGACGACGGTGACGCCGACGCCGACCGTGGGGACACCGCGCCGCTTGCGGGCGAAGGCCGCGGGGAACAGTCCGTCGCGGGCCGCGGCGTACGGGGTCTGGGCGCTGAGCAGGGTCCAGCCGTTGAGGCAGCCGGTCATCGACACCAGGGCGGCGGCCGCGACGGCCCAGCCGCCCCAGGCGCCGCCGAACATGGTGTTCACGGCGTCGGAGAAGGGGGCGGTGGAGTCGACCAGGCGGTCGTGGGCGACGGTGCCGAAGACGGAGAGGGTGCCGAGCAGGTAGACGAGCGCGGCGCCGCAGGTGCCGATGACCGTGGCCCGGCCGACCGTGCGGCGCGGGTTCTTGACCTCGCCCGCGCTGACCGCGGCGGACTCCACCCCGAGGTAGGAGAAGAGCAGGATCGCGGCGGCGGCGGAGACCGCGCCGATGCCGCTGCCGCCGCTCGCGTTGAAGGGGCCGAGGTTGTCCGGGTCGAAGAAGAACAGTCCGCCGACCGCCACGAGCAGCAGCGGCGCGAACTTGAGCACCGTGGACACCAGCTGGACGGCGCCCACGTAGCGGGTGCCGGCGAAGTTGGCGAGCGCGGGCAGCCACTGGATGGTGAGCGCGGCCAGGCACGCGGTCCAGCGGTGGTCGTTCACCGGGAGCAGGACGTCGAGGTAGCCGACGGCGGCGACGGCGAGCGCCGCGTTGGAGACCCAGGTGGTGATCCAGTACGCCCAGGCGGCGAGGAACCCGGCGAAGTCTCCGAAGGCCTCGCGGGCGTAGACGTAGGGACCGCCGGTGCGCGGGTCGCGGGCGGCGAGCCGGCCGAAGACCAGGGCGAGGGCGATGGCGCCGACCGTGAGCACGCCGAAGGCGAGCAGGCTGATCGTGCCGAAGGGGGCGACGGAGGCGGGCAGCAGGAAGATGCCGCCGCCGATGATGTTGCCCATGACCAGGGCGGTGGCGACGGGCAGTCCGAAGCGGCGGGCGTGCTTGCTGCCGCCTGCTGCCGGGGCGGTGGCGACGGGAGTCTCCTGCGGAGCCGGAGCCGGTGGGGGGGCGGTCCCGGTGACGTGCATGGGGTGGTACGCCTTCCTTGGAACTGGGGCCCGGGATCGCCGGGACGCTTTCCATGGTCCGGCACGCCCGCGCACGGCTCCAAATCAGGCGGTTTTGTCCTGTGTGAGCCCCTCCGGGACCGCAAAAGGTGCGTCGGCCCGGCCCTGTGGCCGGGAATCGTCCAGGGGCACCTGGGGGCCGTTGGACTCGCGCAGCCAGCGGCGCAGGATCCGGTGGACGTGCTCGGCGCCGACGATGCCCGCGCCCTCGCCGTCCGGCGCGGACAGCACGACGGGCGACAGCAGGAAGGCCCGCGACTGGGCGCCGCCGAGTCCGCCGTGGGAGCCGATCTGCTCCTCGAAGGCGAGGACCTCGCCGTCGGCGGGGTCGTGGAAGGAGTTGACCATGATGTCGGCGGTGTGCGGGAAGGAGTGCGTGCGGCGCACGGCGTCCGCGGCCCCGGAGCCGTAGGGCGCGAGCGGGCCGGGGTCCTCGTCGAGCCGGTCCAGGGGGATCTCCGCGCCGCGCGCGCCGAGGACCACACCGCCGTGCTCCTCGCTGCGCACGAGCAGGAAGCCGATGCCGGGGTGGTTGGCGAGGGTGGGCAGCAGCGCGGGGTGGCGGGCGTCGATCTCCTCGCGGCTCATCCGGTGCGGCACGTCCGGGAAGGAGACGAGGCCGAGGTTGCCGGAGGCCAGCACGACCGGCTCCGAGTGGCGGCCGGCGGGCCGGTGCCGCTCCTCGCCCTCCTCGACGGGCCGGTGCAGGGCGGCCCGTACGGCGGTGCGCGCCTCGGCGCCGCTGCGGGTGCGCCGCGCCCGGCGCGGCACGGGCAGTCCGCAGCCGGCCCGCACCAGGTCGGCGAGGGTGAGGCCGTAGCGGGAGCGGAAGGTCTCGCCGGGGCTCTGGCCGTGGTCGGACAGCACGACGATCCGGTACCGGCGCGGCGCGTGCTCGGCGACCTTCTCGATCAGCGCGAGGGACCGGTCGAGCCGCTGGAGGACCTTCGCGGCGTCCCGGCTGCGCGGCCCGGAGTGGTGCGCGACCTCGTCGTAGGCGACCAGGTCGGCGTAGACGGCGGTGCGTCCGGCGAGCATGTCGCCCATGACGGCGGCGACGACGACGTCCCGCTCGACGACGGTCGCGAAGGCGCGGACGAAGGGGTAGAGGCCGCCGCGGGAGACCCGCGGGCGGACCTTGCGGACGCGGGCGCGGGTGGACTGGCCGATCTCCCGGCACACCTCGGCGACGAAGGACAGGGCGGTGCGGACCGCGTTGGCCGGGTCGGAGAAGTAGGCGAAGTAGCCGGACCGGGACCGGTTCTCCCGGCTGCGGCGGCGGGTGGCTATGGACAGCACGAGGGCCTGTTCGTCGGCGCCGCCGCTGAACAGGTTGCCGCGGCTGGCGCCGTCGAAGGTGAGCAGTCCGCCGTCGCCGGTGCGCTCGATGGCCCGTCGCTGGAGGTCGGCGGCGCTGGTGGGGCGGTTGCAGACGACCACCTCGCCGCTGTCCTTCTCGTACCAGCGGAACGCCGGGACGTCGTGGTTGCTGCCGTGCAGGATGCCGAGCTGGCTGGCGCCGGTCTGGCTGGACCAGTCGGTGCGCCAGGGGGCGAGCCGGTGGGTCGCGGAGGAGCCGTCGCGGCCGAGCCAGCGGGCGACGGTGGGCATCAGGCCCTCGTCGACCGCGTCCAGCAGCACGTCGTGGCCGACGCCGTCCAGTTGCAGGAAGACGGTGCCGGGGCCGGTCGGACAGGGCGGGCCGGATCTGCGGCGGCGGTCGGCGAGCCGGGAGAGCCGGCGCCGGTAGGCGTCGTCGTCGCGCACGGCCAGGGCACCGCCGGTGGCCGAGGCCACGGCGGACATCACGGCGGCCACCACCACGGCGGTCTCGGGGGCGACGCCGCCGCGCGCGGCCGGGTTCACGTCCAGTGCGAGGAGCAGCAGGGCGCCGTTGAGGAAGAAGACCAGCAGCCCGAGGACGAGCGCCGGCACCAGCAGCAGCAGCCGGACCAGCAGCGGCCACACCAGCGCCGACAGCAGGCCGAACGCGCCGGCGCCGAACGCGGCGGTGACGGCGATGTCGGTCGCGCTGTCGCCGTCGGGCGACTGGAGCCGGAAGTCGGGGAGGATCCCGGCGAGCACCAGCATGGTGACCGTGGAGACGGCCCACACCGCGATGCTCCGCCCGATCTGACTGGCGCCCCGCCGCCAACGCCCTCCGCCCACGCTCCGCACACCTCACGTCCCGGCCCGTCGTCCGCGCGGGCCCTCCCACCCTGCCACAACGCTCCGGAGCGCCCGTTCGTCCCCCCTGGTCCGCTTCGCCCGGGGCCGCGCCCGTGTCCGGCGGGCCGGCGGGGGTCAGCGGCCGTCGTATCCCGCCGTCGGCATCGAGAGTCTGCGGTGCACGCACGCCTTCATCCGGGCGTCGTACGACGGCTCCTCGTGCCCGACGGTCTCCACCCGCACCCCGCGCCGCGCGCACTCCGCGGTGAACTCCGTCACGGACGACAGCGCGCTCTCCAGCACCCGGCGGCTGGGCGCCACGAACAGGTCCTGCCCGGGGCGCACGCCGTCCCACAGGGCGTCGTGGTCGGGCCGCAACCCGCTGACCAGCAGTTCCCGGGTGACGACGTAGCCCTGCTCGGCGGCCCAGCGTGCGCACATGGCGTGCTGGCTGCGGGAGTCGACGAGGAACGGATCGTCGTCCAGCCGTTCCAGCGGCGTCAGGCTCGCGATCGCCGTCACCCGTAGCGGCCTCATGGTGTCCCCCTCACCTCCCGTTTTCGCCGCCGACCCTACTCCTGGACGTAGGCTTCGGGGAGTCGCGCGAAGGAGGCAAAGGAGTGCCGGTGGAGCTCACGTGGTGGGGTCACGCCACCTGCACGGTCGAGGACTCGGACATACGTGTGCTCACCGACCCGCTGTTCGTCCGCAGACTCGCCCATCTGCGCCGCAGGCGGGGCCCGGTGCCGCCGCCGGACGCCTGGCGCGCGGACGTGACGCTGGTGTCCCATCTGCACGCCGACCATCTGCACGTGCCGTCGCTCGCGCGTCTCGCGCCGGGCACGCGCCTGCTCGTGCCCCGGGGCGCACGACGGGCGGTGCCGGGGCTGCGCCGGCTCGGGCACCTGAGGCTGACCGAGGTCGCGCCCGGCGACGAGACGGTCGTCGGCGACCTGCGCATACGGGCGGTGCCCGCGCGGCACGACGGGCGGCGGCTGCCGCTCGGCCCGCACCGCTCCCCCGCGCTGGGTTACGTGGTCGAGGGCGAGGGCCGTACGTACTTCGCCGGGGACACCGGCCTGTTCGACGGGATGGAGAAGGAGGTCGGGCCGGTCGACGCGGCGCTGCTGCCGGTCGGCGGCTGGGGGCCGTACCTGGGGCCCGACCACCTGGACGCGGGACGGGCCGCCGAGGCGCTGGCCCGGCTGGCGCCGTCCGCGGCGGTGCCGGTGCACTACGGCACGTACTGGCCGATCGGGATGGACGCCGTGCGCCCCCACGAGTTCCACACGCCGGGCGACGAGTTCGTGCGCCTGTCGGCGCTGCGCGCGCCGGACGTGGCGGTGCACCGGCTGGGGCACGGCGAGAGCGTACGGGTGGGGGTCGCGAGGTGACCTGGCTGGGCGCCGCCGTGACGACCATCCCGACCGAACCGACGCAGCAGGCGCTGGGCTATCCGTCGCTGTTCCTGCTGGTGCTGATCGGGGCGTTGGTGCCGGTGGTGCCGACGGGTGTGCTGGTGAGTTCGGCGGCGGTGGTGGCGATGCATCAGACGCTGCCGTTCTCACTGCTGATGGTGTTCGCGACGGCGTCGTTGGCCGCGTTCTGCGGGGACATGGCGCTGTACTGGCTGGGGCGGCGCGGGGTCGGCTCGAAGAACGGCTCGCGGTGGCTGGAGGTGATCCGGTCCCGGGCGCCCGAGGACCGGCTGGAGCAGGCGCGGGAGAAGCTCGCCGAGCACGACGTCGCGGTGCTCGTGCTCTCCCGGCTGGTGCCGGCCGGCCGGATACCGGTGATGCTGGCCTGTCTGCTGGCCGAGTGGCCCTCGCGCCGCTTCGCCCGGGGCAACCTGCCGGCCTGCCTGGCCTGGGCGGTGACGTACCAGCTGATCGGCATCCTGAGCGGCTCGCTGTTCAGCGAGCCGTGGGAGGGCGTGGCCGCGGCGATCGCCCTCACGATACTGGTGAGCGCGGCACCGAGCGCCTGGCGCCGGCTGCGGGGGCCGGCGAAGGCGTAGGGGCGGCGCGGCGAGGTCCGTTCACGTCTCGTCCAGTCACTTCTCGTCCAGCACGCGGGAGCCGCCGACGGGCAGGTCCCACAGGTCCTCGCGGGGCAGGCCCGCCCGCCGCCAGGCGGCGCGTACGCGGGTGAGCGGCTCCATGACCGGTTCGGCCGACAGCACGAAGGTGCCCCAGTGCATCGGCGCCATCCGCCGGGCGCCGAGATCCTGCGCGGCCCGGACCGCCTCCTCCGGGTCGCAGTGCACGTCCCGGAGCCACCAGCGCGGGTCGTAGGCGCCGATGGGGAGCAGCGCGAGGTCGATGCCGGGGTGGCGGCGGCCGATGCGGGAGAACCAGTGGCCGTACCCGGTGTCGCCGGCGAAGTACACGCTCCGGCCGTCGGGGCCGGTGAGGACCCAGCCGCCCCACAGGGTGCGGCAGGTGTCGGTGAGGCTGCGCTTGGACCAGTGGTGGGCCGGTACGAAGTCGAAGCGGACCCCGCCCAGCAGGGCCCCCTCCCACCAGTCCAGCTCGGTGACGCGGGTGAACCGGCGCCGGTGGAACCAGCGGCCGAGCCCGGCCGGGACGAACACCGGGGTGTCCCGCGGGAGTCTGCGCAGGGTCGGGGCGTCCAGGTGGTCGTAGTGGTTGTGGCTGATGACGACCGCGTCGACCCGCGGCAGGTCGCTCCAGGCGACGCCGACCGGGGTGACGCGGGCCGGGGTGCCGAGGATGCGGCGGGACCAGACCGGGTCGGTGAGCACGGTGAGCCCGCCGATGCTCACCACCCAACTGGCGTGCCCCGCCCAGGTGACGGCGATGGTCCCGGCGTCCACGCGGGGCAGCGGGCCGGGGGCGTACGGCAGCCTGGGGACGTCGGCGAGACCCCCGGGACCGGGCCTCACCGCGCCCTCGCGGGCGAATCTGGCGAAGGCCCTCAGACCGGGCAGCGGGGCGGTCAGCCGGTCGTGGAAGGTCCGCGGCCACACCCGGCGTTCGGCCAGCGGCCGGGGCTCGGCGAGCGGCGGGGAGGGGGAGGCCGTGACCGGCGGGGCGTCGGTGTCCTGGTCCTGGACGGGCGTGGTGGCGCTCGCGGTCGACCGGGGCTGCTGCGTCATCGAGGAGGCTCCCATCGCTGAGCGTCGCGGAGATCGTCGAAGACCGACTTCAGACCGATCAACGCGCCGTGCACGTGCGGCAGTTCCAACGGGTCCGGAGAGGTGAGGCATTCCGCGCGCCGCTCGTCGGTGTCCCCCAGCAACGGGCCGGTGGACAGCCGGACGCGCAGGGCGAGGAGGTCGTCGCCGAAGCGGTGGCCGCCGGGGGCGGGCATACCGAGCCGGGCGGTGAGGAAGTCCTCCAGTTCCTGGGCGTCGCCGACGCCTCGGGCGGCGAGCGCGTCGCGCAGCGGGCCGAGGTCGGCGTACAGGTGGCGGCCGGCCTGCGGGGGCCGGGCGGTGGCGCCCGCGGCGACGACGGCCGCGTGCACGGCGGCGGCCACGCGCGCGTGCAGGCGTACGGCGGCCGACCGGCGGGCGGTGACCGGCTCGGGCTCGGCGAGCGCGTACCCGGCCGCGGCGGCGAGGGGCGCGGCGACGCGGGCGCCGAGCGCGGTGAGCACGTCGAGCACGCGCGCGTGGAGGCCGTTCCCGGCGGCGGACGCGGGGAAGCGGGCGACCGCGGCCGGCCAGCCCGCCGGCAGCAGCGCGCCGGCCAGGTCGGTGACGACGGTGACGTGGTCGGGCCACATCTCGGCGGGGCTGAGCAGCACGGTGGCGTGCGGGTCGTGCAGGGTGTCGCGCCAGGTCTCGTCGCTGACCAGGTGCAGTCCCTCGCCGACGGCGGCCTCGACGGTCTCGTGCAGCAGCTCGGGCGGCGCGACGGTGCCGGTGGGGTCGTCGGCGACGGACAGCACGAGCAGCCGCGGGTCGCCGCCCTCGGCGCGGATGCGGCGCACGGTCTCCAGGAGGGCGTACGGATCGGGGACGCCGCCGGACTCGGCGGGGGTGGGGACGTGGAAGACGGGACGGCCCAGCAGCCGGGCGTACGGCGCCCACCAGGCGGCGCAGGGACGCGGCACGAGGACGTCACCGCCGAGCGCGGCGGTCAGCGCGAGCAGCAGGGCGCCCGCGCCGGGGGCGGCGGCCACGTGGTCCGGGTCGGTGGGCAGGCCGCGCCGGTCCCAGTAGCCGCAGGCGGCGTCCAGGAGGGCCGGGGCGCCGCCGGCCGGCTCCTCGTGCGCGCGGCCCGCGGCGGCGGCGAGGACGGCGGACAGCTCGGTCAGCACCGGCAGTCCGTCGTCGGGAAGGCGCGGGCCACGGCGCACGGCGCCGTGGCCTTCGGGAGCGTGACCTCCGGAGGCGTGACCTCCGGAGGCGTGACCTCCGGGGCCCCCGTCTCCGGGTACCGGGCCTCCGGGATCCTCGCCTCCGGGCGTGCGGCTGACCGGGGCCTCACCCCCGCGCGCGTGGCTTCCGACGGCTTTCTCCCCGGGTGCGGGGCCTCCGGGATCCTCGCCCCCGGGCGTGCGGCTGACCGGGGCCTCACCCCCGCGCGCGTGGCTTCCGACGGCTTTCTCCCCGGGCACGCGGCCTCCGGGATCCTCGCCTCCGGGCGTGCGGCTGACCGGGGCCTCACCCCCGCGCGCCTGGCTTCCGAAGGCTTTCTCCCCGGGCACGCGGCCTCCGGGATCCTCGCCTCCGGGCGTGCGGCTGACCGGGGCCTCACCCCCGCGCGCGTGGCTTCCGAAGGCTTTCTCCCCGGGTGCGGGGCCTCCGTGGTTCTCGCCCCCGGTCGCGTGGTCTCCGGCGGGGTCCCCGTTTCCGGGCACCGTAGGGCGTTCCGAGGCGTCGCCTTGGGGGTCCGTCCGCCGCATGGGTGCCTCCGCGCAGTCCGTGGTGCCGAGTCCCGTCACCGCCGGGCCGTGGTCCTCTTCCTCGGTCGTGCTCCGGTCGGGCACCAAGTACCCCCCGGGCCGCCGGGCCATGGCTCCGTCCCGTGTCGCGTCGATCACCGCGCCGACCGGGACGGGACCGGCGCGGGGTCAGTGGTCCCGGGTCTCCCCGCGCAGCCGCAGTCGCAGCCGGTACGCGGCTCCGCCGAACGCGCCCGCGATCAGGATCCCGCCGGCGGCCAGGGCGGGCACGGAGTCGGTGAAGGTTCCCCCCGTACCGGCCTGCACCCCGTGCTCCGCCTTCACGCCACCGCAGGGCGCGCCCCACGTGGTGGGCTCGGGGCACGGCGGCTCGGACGTGCAGGGCATGCCGCCGTGTCCGCCCGTCTCACCGCGCGTGCCCGTCTCACCGTGTGTACCGGAGTCACCGTGCGTGGCGGAGTGGCCGGCGGGGGCGGACTGGCCGGGCGGGGCCGGCCGGTCGTAGGGGACGGCCTCGTCGTAGGGGGCGGGCTCCTCGTCGGGAGCTGCCGCCACGCCCGGGACCGCCCCATCCGGCACAGCCTCGTCCCCGGGCACCGCACCGACGTCCGGCACCGCCTCGTCGCCCGGCACCGCCTCGTCGCCCGGCACCGCCTCGTCGCCCGGCACCGCGGGCACGTCGTACGGCACCGCCTCGTCACGTGCCGTCGGCCCGCCGCCGGGACCGGTGGGCTCCTTGCGCGGGACGGCGGCGTCACCGCGCGGGGCGGTGGACGGGGGACACGAGGGCTCGGGGGCGGCACTCCCCCACGACCGCGCCGACCCGGCGGTGCCGCTGCCCGAAGACACCGTCATCGCCGCGCTCCACGGCCTGCCCTCACCGCCCGGTGTTCCCGGGCAGGTGCCGTCGACGGTCCACGGCGAGGCGGGGCCCGCCGCGTCCGGGTCGGCCTCCAGGTCCTCGGCGGGGGCTATCCGCGCGGTGCCGCGATAGGCGGTGGCGGCCGCGGAGGTCCTGCCGTCGGCGCGCGCCACCTTCAGGAGCGCGACGGTGCCCCCGTCGAAGGCCGGCGAGACCGCGTCGAGGGTGTCCGGTGCGGCCTGACCGGCCGGGCCGCAGGTGACCGAGACGGTGACGGTGCCGCCCGGGCCGGCGTCGGCCGGGCTGACCTCGGCGACGGGTTCGCCGGCCCCGGCCGGCCGCGGGGTGCCGCCCGGGTCCGCCGAGCCGGATCCGGCGAAGACGCCCAGGGCGGCACCGGCCAGTACGGCGGCGGACAGGACACGGGAGGTGCGGCGCATGGGTTCGGGCTCCTTCGAGCGACGGCTGCGGGGGCACGGCGCTCGCGCCCCCGGCCATCACAGCCCGCCCGGCCCGGTGGCGCGCGCCGCCGTGCGCCGTTCGCGGGACCGGGGCGCCCGTGTGGGTGAGGAACAGGTTTCGCCCCCGGGCCGCGCCGCGGCCCGCGGCGGTCAGGCCGCCGGATCCCGCAGCACCTGCTCCCGCACGCGGTCGCAGCACCGGCTGATCAGCCGGGAGACGTGCATCTGGGAGATGCCGAGCTGCTCGGCGATGCGGCTCTGGGTCATGTCGTCGAAGAACCGCATGTAGAGGATGGCGCGCTCCCGCTCGGGCAGGGCGGCCAGCCGTTCCTTGACGGCCTCGCGGTCGACGACGGTGTCGAGGGCCGGGTCGGGGGCGCCGAGGCCGTCGGCGAGCGAGTAGCCGTCGTCGCCGCCGGCGACCTCGGCGTCCAGGGACAGGGCCGTGAAGCTCTCCAGGGCCTCCATGCCCACCCGGACGTCCTCCTCGCTCAGATCGGCGCGTTCGGCGATCTCGGTGACGGTGGGCCTGCGGTCGGGGGCGTTCTGGGACAGGTCCTGACCGGCGGAGCGGACGCGGTTGCGGAGTTCCTGGACCCGGCGCGGCACGTGCAGGGTCCACATGTGGTCACGGAAGTGGCGCTTGATCTCGCCGGTGACGGTGGGTACGGCGTAGCTCTCGAAGGCGCTTCCTCGGGCGGGGTCGTACCGGTCGACGGCCTTGACGAGGCCGAGGGCCGCGACCTGGCGCAGGTCCTCGTAGCTCTCGCCGCGGTTGCGGAAGCGCCCCGCGAGCCGTTCGGCCATGGGCAGCCAGGCCTCGACGATCCGGTCCCGGACCGCGTCGCGCTCCGGTCCCGCGGGAAGGGTGGCGAGGCGACGGAATGCGTCCGTGGTGTCGGGGGCGTCGTCATGCGGATGCTTCGCGGCGGCGTGGATCGGCATGGTGGGTCGCAACTCCCTCGGAGTGCGGGGTCCTGTCGCGGCGCCGGGCAGGGTGCCCGGCCGGCACCGGGGCTCGCGGAGCTCTCCGGAGCACGGGACGGGCGCCGGTGGTGCGGCGACACGGCCCAGGGTTCGGGCGGTCACCGTGGGAGGGCGTCCGGGACGCGGACGGACGCATCCGTGGCGGCGTCGCGCCGCTCCCACGGGCGTGCCTCCTGTCCGAAGCACTGGACCTGTGCCTGCCCCCGCGCCTTCGCGTCAAACATCCCGAGGTGACGTGCGGCTCCGGCGCGGAGAACGGGGGTGGCCCGGCACCGTCGCGATCGCCTCGGCTACGTTGTCACCGCGTCGTGGCCTCGGGGGCGGGGCCGTCTCGTCGGCCCGTCAAGGCGTCGCAGGCAAGGAGTTGACCATGGAGGCACAGGACACGCGGGACGCGCAGGACACGGCCAGGAGGCTGCGGGCGATCAGCGACGAGCTGTCGGACCGCTTCTACGAGCGGGCCGACGTGGTGCGGACGCTGGTGGTGACGCTGCTGGCCGGACAGCACTCGCTGGTGCTCGGTCCGCCCGGGACGGCGAAGTCCGAGATGGCCCGGGAGCTCACGGGCAGGGTCGAGGGGGCGTCCTACTGGGAGATCCTCCTGTCGAAGTTCACCGCGCCGACGAGGATGTTCGGCCCCGTCGACGTCGCCGCGCTGGCCCGGGGCGAGTACCGCCAGGTCTACGAAGGCCGCGCCACGACCGCGCACATCGCGTTCATCGACGAGATCTTCAAGTGCTCCACGGCCGCGCTGAACGAGACGCTGGGCTATCTCAACGAGCGGATCTACCATCCGGAGAACGGCGGCGCGCCGATCCGCTGCCCGCTGATCGGCGCCATCACGGCGAGCAACGAGCTGCCCGGTGGAGAGGACACGGCCGCGATCTACGACCGGCTGCTGGTGCGGATCGAGGTCACGTATCTGGAGGACCCCTCGAACTTCGCCGCGCTGGTCCGCTCCGCCGTCAGCCGCCCCGCGGCACCGGCACGGACCACGGTCGAACTGGCCGCCCTGCGGCACGCCGTGTCCGAGGCCGTCCCGGCCGTGGACGTCCCCGACCCGATCGTGGACGCGGTGTGCACGCTGCGGGCCGCCCTGCGCCGCAAGGAGCTCGTCGCCTCCGACCGTCGCTGGCGGCAGGCGGTGGGTCTGCTCCAGGCGTCCGCGTTCCTCGACGGCCGTCCGGCGGTCACCGAGAGGGACCTGTCGGTGTTGACCCACGTGCTGTGGGACTCCCCCGCCCAGCGCCCGATCGTCGAGCGGGAGGTGCTGCAGCTGGTCAACCCCGACGCCAAGGAGGCGCTCGACCTGGCCGACGTCATCGAGGAGCTGGAGGCCCAGCTGGACGCGATGGCCGGGCAGTCCCGCGAGGCGCTGAGCGAGTGGGTCATCAAGAAGGCCCACAACAGGCTCGCCATGGCGGGGAAGCGGCTGGAGAAGCTGCGCGAGGAGGCGGCGGGTGCCGGCCGCTCCACCGCCACCATCGACCGGGTCGCCGGCCGCCAGCGTGCCGTCCGCGCCCGTGTTCTCACCGAGGCCCTCGGCGTGGACGCGAGCACGGTGCGGGACCGGCTCTGAGCACCGGGACGGCCGGGACCGTGGAGACGGCGTCGAGCGGACCCGGCGAGCCGGCGAGCGGGGCCGGGGCGCGTCCGGTGCGGGCCATCACCGCTTCCGGGCGGCACACCGCGGCCGTGGTCGCGGACCGGTTCGACCGGCTCACCTGGCGCGACACCTACGAGCAGTCGGCCGCACTGCGCGATCTGGCCGAGGAGCTGTCCGAGCGCCACGAGCACGCCGCCGACCTCCTGACCGACGCGTTCCTGGCCGCCTACCAGGCCCGCCCGCGGTTGCGCGAGCGCACGGAGATGTCCGTCTCCCGGCTGGTCAACCACCAGGCCGTCACCGCGCTGGTGAAGTCACCGGAGTTCGCGGAACTGCGCCGGGAGACGGTCGGGGACCCCTACGCCGCCGCCATGGCCGTGCTCGCCCAGGCCTCCGCGCTGCGCGGACTGCTGGAGCGCTCCCGGGACGCCCAGGAGCGGGCGGAGCGGGCGAGGAGGGCCCAGCGGGACACCGAGGACGAGGCGCGCCGGGGGGCCGGGGCCGAGGAGCACGGCACCGTGCCTGCGCCGGCCGCCGACGCCGCGCGGCAGACGGCCGAGGCCGCCGCGCGGCAGGCCGCCGAGGCCGCCGCGCAGGCCCTCGCCGCGGCGGTCCCCGATGTGCGCGCCGCGGCGCGGAACGCGGCGGCGAAGGCCTCGGCGGCCGTGCGGCAGGAGGCGGCGCTGATGCGGGCCTGGGGCGTCGGTGCCGGCGAGCTGGAGCGGATGCCGTTCGACGAGCGCGCCCGGCTCGCCGAACGGTTGCGCACCGGCCGGCTCGCCCGGTGGGCCGAGCTGATCGGCCGCTTCCGGCGGATGGCGGACGGGGAGCGCGCCCGCAAGGTGGAGAACACCCCCGGCGAGCTGGTCGGCGTCACGCTCGGCGACGACCTCTCCCGCGTCGTCCCCTCCGAACTGGCGGTCCTCGGACTGCCCGAGCTGCGCGCGGTGTTCGCCGCGCGCTACGCCGCCGGGGAACTGATGCTCTACGACAGCCGGGGAGAGCGGAGCACCGGCAAGGGCGCCGTCATCGCGTGCGTGGACACCTCGCACTCCATGTACGCGGAGGGGCCCGGCGGAGTGACCCGGGAGGCGTGGTCCAAGGCGTGCGCCCTGGCGTTGCTGGACCAGGCCCGGCACGCGGGGCGCGACTTCGTCGGCATCGTGTTCTCCGCCGCCGACAAGGTCCGGGTCTTCCGCTTCCCGGCCGCCTCGCCCGCCGGCATCGACCGGGTCGTCGACTTCGCGGAGACCTTCCTCGGCGGCGGCACCAGCTACCAGACGCCGCTGACGGCGGCCCGCGAGCTGCTGGAGGAGGAGTTCGACGACGCCGCCCGCGCGCGTGGCGACATCGTGATGATCACCGACGACGACTGCGGCGTCACCGAGGAGTGGATGCGCGGCTGGAACGACGCCAAGCACCGGCTGGGCTTCCGGTTGTTCGGCGTGGCCGTCGGCACCCCGCGTGCCGCAGAGGACGGCTCGGTGCTGGAGGCCCTGTGCGACAACCTCCGGTCCGTCGAGGACCTCACGGACGTCCATGCCGCCGCCGACCTCTTCCGCCTGATCTGACGGTCCGGTCCCCTCACGGGCCGGTGCCGCCGTCGCTCACCGGGTCGCCGGGGGCACTTCCGCCGCGGCGGCCGGTTCGGGGTCGCCGGACGGCGGTGGGGCGCCCGGCAGCATCACCTCCTCGTACCTGCCCATGGCCAGCACCACGCCGAGCATGAGGACCGGAACGAACACGGCGAGCAGCACCGCCATGGGCCGTCCTTCCCGAAAGGGGCGGGCGTGGGGGGTGGTGGCGCGCGGGACGGGTTCCCCGTGCCCGCCGGGTGAACCCTCGGTGCGCGCGGCCGTACGCACCGTGTCCGGGCATATCGGAGCAGACCCGTCCGGGGGAATCCGTGTCGGCCGTCGGTGGCCGGGTACGCGGTCCGCACCCCCTGAGGATGTGGAGGGAGACATGCAGCGAGGCAGTGACCGGATGAGCGTCCACCGCGACGACGAGATGAAGCACGAACTGCAGGGTCTGCTCAGGTCCGGGCACCCGACCCGCACCGAGGAGTGGAACGACCCGGAACCGGTCGCGGACGACGATCCGGAGGTCATGTACGGGCCGGTGACCCCGGGCCGCGGGCCGACGTACCTGGAGTCGCTCCGGCTGGAACTGGCCCGGAACCTGACCCGGGGCACCTTCCCCGCGGGCCCCCGGGAGCTGGGGCGTGCCCTGCGTCGCGGCAACGCGCCCGACGCCCTCGTCGAGGAACTGGAACGGCTGCCGCAGAAGGCGCGCTACGACAACGTGCAGGAACTGGCCGTCGCCCTGACCGAGAGCGGCGGGCCGGGGAACGCCGGGCCGAGGAGCGCGTAGGCGCCGGAAGGGCGGGGCGTGGTGGCCGAGTACGTGAGGGACGTCATGACTCCGGGTGTGGTCGCCGTCCGCCCGGACGCCTCCCTCGTCGAGGCGGCGCGGCTGATGCGCGCGCAGGACATCGGTGATGTGGTGGTCGCGGACGGCCAGGACGTCGTGGGCGTGCTGACCGACCGGGACATCACGGTGCGGGCCGTGGCGGACGGCATCGACCCCATGGCGGTGAGCGTCCGCGCGGTCTGCACCCCCGATCCGCTGACGGTCTGCCCCGGTGACCCGGTGGCGGACGCGGTCACGCTGATGCGTGAGCACGCCGTGCGTCGGCTGCCGGTCGTGGAGGACGGACTGCCGGTGGGGGTGGTGAGCCTCGGCGATCTGGCCGAGGCCCGGGACCCCGACTCGGTGCTCGCCGACATCAGCCGCGCGGAACCGGACACCGGGGACGGCACCTGACAGCGCGCCGCGGGGCACGCGGGACCTCCGGGCCCCCAGGGCCCTCGAGGCCGCGGCCCCGCGGCCGAACGAGACACGCGCGCCGGGCGGCGACGTCCGGTGGCGCGCCAGGAAAGGAATCCGAACCACATGCGCATCGCATTTCTGACCGCACCCGAGGGTGTGGAGCAGGTCGAGCTGACCGAGCCGTGGCAGGCGGCGAAGGACGCGGGGCACGAGCCCGTGCTCGTCTCCACGCAGTCCGGTGAGATCCAGGCCTTCGACCACCTCGACAAGGCGGACACGTTCCCCGTGGACGAGGTGGTGGGCGAGACGTCGGCCGACTCGTTCGGCGGGCTGGTGCTGCCGGGCGGCGTGGCCAACCCGGACTTCCTGCGGATGGACGGCAAGGCCGTGGCGTTCGTGAAGGACTTCTTCGCGCAGGGCCGGCCGGTGGCCGCGATCTGTCACGCCCCGTGGACGCTCGTCGAGGCGGACGTCGTCCGCGGACGGGTGCTGACCTCCTGGCCGAGTCTGCGGACCGACCTGGAGAACGCGGGCGCCACCTGGGTCGACGAACAGGTGAAGGTCTGCGGCCACGGTGACAACACCCTGGTCACCAGTCGGAAGCCGGACGACCTCGAGGCGTTCTGCGAGACCTTCCTCGCGGAGTTCGCCAAGGCCGGCGGCTGAGCCCGCGGGGCGGCACCCGGCGTTCCCGGCCCCGGCCGGCCGCGCGTACCGGACGCGTCGGCCGGCCGGGGCCGGGTGCAGGCGCGGGCCGTGTACGGGCGTCGCACGCGGGTGTCGCACCGAGCGCGGGCGCGGTGCTCAGGCGCCGGGGGCGGCGCCCTCTCCGGAGTGCCGCTCCCGGGCGCCCTCGCGGGTGCGGCCCGCGGCGACCGGGCGCCGCGGATTGCGGCGCAGCCATTCGCCCTCGAGCTGCGCCATGCGCTCGTTGTGGGCCCGCAGCGCGTCGTTCGACCCGTACAGCAGGGTGTCGTGGCGCGTGCGGTGGATGGTCTCCAGCTCCTTCATGAGCTGCTGGTCGTCCAGTCGGCCCGGGTCCACCCCGGTCGCGGTGCCGTCCCGCGTGTCGTGTTCGTTCATGCGGTCCGGGTACCCGCACCGGAAGCACTACCACCCCCGAGCGGCATCCGGGAGGGAGCCATGGATCTCTCGTTTCTGAACCCCCTCTACGACCATCAGGGCCCCTGGGCCTCCGTGTACGTCGACCTCTCCCGGCACACGGAGGACACCCCCCACGAACGTGAGCTGACGGCCGCCGCGGTGGCCCGGGAGCTGGCGGCGCAGGGAGCGGACGACGCGACCTGCCGGGCCGTGCGGGAGGCGGTGGACGGGCTGCGCCACTCCACCGACCCGCACGGGCGGGCGCTGTTCGCCTGTGCCGGGCGGGTGGTCCTCGACACACCGCTGGCGCGTGTCCCGCGGGGTGGCACGGAGACCTGCTGGGCGCCGCTGCCGCACGTGTCGCCGCTGCTGGAGCTGGCGGGCGAGGACCCCGTGTGCGTCGTGGCGTACATCGACCGCAAGGGCGCCGACTTCGAGCTGCGCAGCGCGCTGGGCAGCCGGGACGCGGGTTCGGTGACCGGCCGTCAGTGGCCCGTGCACCGCACGAGCAGCGTCGACTGGTCGGAGCGCCACTTCCAGCTGCGGGTGGAGAACACCTGGGAGCACAACGCGGCGGAGATCGCCGACGCGCTGGCCGTGTGCCAGGAGGAGACGGGTGCGGACCTGCTGATCCTGGTGGGTGACGACCGCGAGCGGCGGTCCGTGCACGAGCGGCTGCCCAAGCGGCTGCAGGACCGGATCGTGGAGTCCACGCGCGGTGCGGGCAGCAGGCTGCTGGACGACGAGGTGGAGCGGCTGCGCGACGAGCACGTACGCGCGCGGGCGCGGGAGGACCTGGACAGGTTCCTGGCCGCCCGCACCCCCGACGGCGAGGGCCGGGCCGCCGCGGCCGAAGGCGTGCCGGCGCTGATCGAGGCCGCCCGGGAGCACCGCATCGACGAGCTGCTGATCATCCCGGACGGGCCCGACACGCACCGCGAGGTGTGGATCGGCGAGGACGCCGACCAGCTGGCGGTGCGCCGTACGGAACTGAAGACGCTGGGCGAGCAGAACTCCTGGTCGGCCCGCGCGGACGACGCGCTGCTGCGGTCGGCGGTGATGACCGGCGCCCCGGCGATCTCGGTGACACCGGCCCTGCCGCAGGAGGCGGTGGACGACGCGCCGGTGGGCGGCCTGGGCGCCCTGCTGCGCTGGCGCTGACGCGCCCCGGCGGGTCCGCGGTGTTCCCGGTGACCGGCTACCGGGCCCGTTCCACCCGCCGTTCGTCCCAGACCGGCTCCGGTGTCTCGCGGACGCGGCCGTCGCTGCCGAAGACGAGGTAGCGGTCGAAGGAGCGGGCGAACCAGCGGTCGTGGGTGACCGCGAGGACCGTGCCCTCGAAGCCCTCCAGGCCTTCCTGGAGGGCTTCGGCGCTCTCCAGGTCGAGGTTGTCGGTCGGTTCGTCGAGCAGCAGGGCGGTGACGCCCTGGAGTTCCAGCAGGAGGATCTGGAAGCGGGCCTGCTGGCCGCCGGAGAGGCGGTCGAAGGTCTGCTCGGCCTGCTGGGTCAGCTCGTAGCGGCGCAGCCGGGACATGGCGGCGCCCCGGTCCTGGGCGTGTTCCGTCCACAGGATGTCCAGGAGGGTGCGCTCCTGCAGCTCGGGGTGGGCGTGGGTCTGGGCGAAGTGCCCGGGCACCACGCGCGCGCCCAGCTTCCAGGTCCCGGTGTGCGCCACGTCGTCGCCGGCCAGCAGCCGCAGGAAGTGCGACTTGCCGGAGCCGTTGGAGCCGAGGACGGCGACCCGTTCGCCGTAGAAGACCTCCAGGTCGAAGGGCTTCATCAGGCCGGTGAGTTCCAGGCCCTCGCAGGTGACGGCCCGGACGCCGGTGCGGCCGCCCTTGAGCCGCATCCGGATGTCCTGTTCGCGGGGCGGCTCGGGCGGCGGGCCGGCCTCCTCGAACTTGCGCAGCCGGGTCTGGGCGGCGGCGTACCGCGACGCCATCTCGTGGCTCACCGCGGCGGCCTGACGCAGCGTCAGTACCAGTTTCCTCAGCTGCGCGTGCTTCTCGTCCCAGCGGCGGCGCAGCTCCTCGAAGCGGGCGAAGCGTTCGCGGCGGGCCTCGTGGAAGGTGGCGAAGCCGCCGCCGTGCATCCAGGCGTCGGCGCCCGCGGGGCCGGGTTCGACGGACACGATCTTCTGGGCGGCCCGGGCGAGCAGTTCCCGGTCGTGGGAGACGAACAGCACGGTCTTGCGGGTCTCGGCGAGCCGCTCCTCCAGCCAGCGCTTGCCGGGCACGTCGAGGTAGTTGTCCGGCTCGTCGAGCAGCAGCACCTCGTCGGTGCCGCGCAGCAGCGCCTCCAGGACGAGGCGTTTCTGCTCGCCGCCGGAGAGGGTGCGCACCTGCCGCCACCGGGCCTTCTCGTAGGGGACGCCGAGCGCGGCCGTGGTGCAGATGTCCCACAGCGTCTCGGCCTCGTAGCCCTGGACCTCGGCCCAGTCGGCGAGGGCCTGTGCGTAGCGCATCTGGGCGGCCTCGTCGTCGACCGTCATGATCGCGTGCTCGGCGGCGTCGACGGCGCGCGCGGCCTCGCGGATGCGGGGCGGCGCGACGGACACCAGCAGGTCGCGCACGGTCGTCTCGTCCCGCACGGAGCCCACGAACTGGCGCATCACCCCGAGCCCGCCGCCGACGGTGACGGTCCCGCCGTGCGGCTTGAGCTCCCCGGCGAGGAGGCGGAGCAGGGTGGTCTTGCCGGCGCCGTTGGGTCCGACGAGGGCCACGACGGCCCCCTCCCCCACCCGGAAGGACACGTCGCCGAGCAGCGCCCTCCCGTCGGGGAGGTAGTACTCCAGGTGCGCTGCTTCGAGATGGCCCATGGGACCGGATTCTGCGGCCCCGACCGCCCGCCGGGCAAACGCGTTTCCGCCGGGGCGGGCGGGGACGCGGGCGGGTGCGGTACGCCACCGGCAGGAAACCCCGTCCGCCGGGTAGGCGGGAGGAATGAGCCCCGACGTAGACCTCACCGCCCCGACGCCCGGCCCGCATCCGCTCCGCGACGGCCTGCTGCGGCTGGACCAGCGCGTGTTCGAGGCGGTCGCCGCCCGGCACTGGCCCGGCGCCGACCCCCTGCTGCCCCGGCTCAGCCGCAGTGCCAACCACGGTGCGCTGTGGTTCGCGGCCGCCGCCGCGCTGGCCGCGTCCCGCACCCCGCGGGCCCGTCGCGCCGCCGTGCGGGGCCTCGCCTCGCTGGGCCTGGCCTCCTTGACGATCAACACCCTCGGCAAGCGCTCGGTCCGCCGTCCCCGGCCCGTGCTGGACCCGGTGCCGCTGGTCCGGCAGCTGAAGCGGCAGCCGATCACCACGTCCTTCCCGTCGGGGCACGCCGCCTCGGCCGCCGCGTTCGCCACCGGTGTCGCGCTGGAGTCGCCGGCGTGGGGCGCCGCGGTGGCGCCGGTGGCCGCCGCGGTGGCCCTCTCCCGGGTCTACACGGGGGTGCACTTCCCGAGCGACGTGCTCGCCGGGGCGGCGCTGGGGGCGGGTGCCGCGTTCGCCGTCCGGGGGATGGTGCCGACGCGCGCCCAGCTCGTCCCGCCGGCCAGGCCGCGCGCCGACGTTCCGGCGCTGCCCGGGGGCGAGGGTCTGGTGATGGTGGCGAACACCGCCTCGGGCACCGCGGACCGGGTGCGCGCGCTGTGCGACGCGCTGCCCCGGGCCGAGGTCGTCGAGTGCGAGCCGGGGGACGTCGGCGCCGAACTGGAGAAGGCGGCGGGCCGGGCCCGGGTGCTCGGCGTCTGCGGCGGCGACGGCACCGTGAACGCCGCCGCCGAGATCGCGATGCGTCACGGCGTCCCGCTGGCGGTGCTGCCGGGCGGCACGCTCAACCACTTCGCCTACGACCTGGGGGTGGAGGACGTCCGGGACCTGTGCCGGGCGCTGGAGGGCGGTGAGGGCGTGCGCGTGGACGTCGGCCGGTTCGCCTCCGGCGAGCGGAGCGGCATCTTCCTGAACACCTTCAGCCTCGGCGTGTACCCGGAGCTGGTGCGCGAGCGGGAGCGCTGGTCGTCCCGGATCGGCGGCTGGCCGGCCGGGGTGCTCGCGGCCGTGCGGGTGCTGCGTGCCGACCGGCATCCGCTGGAGGCCGAGGTGCGGGGGCGCAGGCGCCCGCTGTGGATGCTGTTCGCGGGCAACGGCACGTACCACCGGATGGGGCTGACCCCGGGCCGCCGGCTGGACCTGGCGGACGGGCAGCTGGACGTGCGGGTGGTGCACGGGGGCCGCCGGCCGGCCCTGCGGCTGCTGTCCGCGGCCCTCGCCGGGCCGCTGACCCGTTCCCCCGCCCACGCGGCCGTACAGGTCGGCCGGCTCCGGCTGGCCGGCGTCGCGCCGGGCACCCTCCTGGCGTACGACGGCGAGATCACCGAGACGCGGGGGGATCTGTTGCTGGAGAAGCTTCCCGAGGCGCTCACCGTCTACCGCCCGCTGGCCGGCAACACCGCCGTGAAGGAGCCGTCCTGGCGGCCCGGCGCTCACACCTGACGCAGTGTCAGTCCATATGGCAAAACGCCGGTCTCATCATGTGGTGCGCGGGCGTACGGTGATCCTGCCGCCGGGCGGGGTCGCCGCACCCCGCGCACCGGCGTCTCGCGCAGTCGCACCGAGGGGATCCGCCATGGCCGCACAGCAGGAGACCGCCGTATACACGCACGGGCACCACGAGTCCGTGCTGCGCTCGCACACCTGGCGCACCGCCGCCAACTCGGCCGCGTACCTGCTCGCCTCGCTGAAGCCGCACATGAAGATCCTGGACATCGGCTGCGGTCCCGGCACCATCACCGCGGACCTGGCGGAACTGGTGCCCGACGGGCACGTGACCGGCGTGGACCGAGCCCCGGAGATCGTGGAGCGGGCCCGCGCCACCGCCGCCGGGCGGGGTCTGGCCAACACCGACTTCGCGGTGGCGGACGTGCACGCCCTGGACTACCCCGACGACACGTTCTGCGTGGTCCACGCCCACCAGGTGCTCCAGCACGTGGGCGACCCGGTGCAGGCGCTGCGCGAGATGAAGCGGGTGACGAAGCCGACCGGGTTCGTCGCCGTCCGCGACTCGGACTACGGCGCCATGACCTGGTACCCCGCCTCCCCGGGCATGGACGACTGGCGGGACCTCTACCAGAGGGTGGCCCGCGCCAACGGGGGCGAGCCGGACGCCGGGCGCCGACTGAAGGCGTGGGCGCTGGAGGCCGGGTTCACGGACATCACGGCGACCTCGGACACCTGGACCTTCTCGACGCCGGACGAGCGGGAGTGGTGGAGCGGCCTGTGGGCGGACCGCACCCTGGCCTCGGCCTACGCCGAGCGGGCCGTGGCCGGCGGCCACGCGACGGCGGAGGAGCTGCGGGCCGTGTCGCGGGCCTGGCGGGACTGGGGGAAGCGGCCGGAGGGCTGGTTCAGCGTCCTGCACGGAGAGATCCTGTGCCGAAAGGAAGCCTGAAATACGTCTGATCAGTGCATTACGGGAAATCAGTATGGTAGGAGGTACATATTATGGTTCCACTTCTCCTCGTGCTGCTTCTCGCGCTCGTCCTGTTCGGCGCCGGATTCGCACTGAAGGTGCTCTGGTGGGTCGCCCTGGTGGTCATCATTCTGTGGCTGCTGGGATTCCTGGTTCGCGGGACATCCGCAGGCGGCGGCCGAGGCCGCTGGTACAGGTGGTGAACGGCAAGCGGTGAGGCTGCTGCCCCGGGAGGCTCACTCCCGGGGCAGCAGCGGTCCCAGCGGCCCGAGGTCCAGGTTCAGGTCCTCGGGCCGCAGTCCGTACCGCTCGCGCAGCTCGGTCATGCGGTCGTCGAGCAGCATCAGCGTGAGCCCGATCCGCTCCTCCTGCTCCTCGCTCAGGTCGCCCTCGTCGAAGCGGCGCAGCGCCTGGCGTTCCATGAGCTGGCGGAGCAGCTCCACGACGGTCAGCACCAGCTTGACCAGGTCGCGCTCGACCGTGTCGGGTTCCAGGTCGAGGCTCTTGCGGCGTTCAGGTCGGTCGCTCACGTCACTCCCCGAACGGCGACGGCACGGTGCGGTTGACCGAGCTGATCAACGCGTTGAGGTCGATGCGGACCAGGTCGACGTCCGCGATGCGCAGCGTGATGTCACCGGTGATGACCACACCGCCGGCCAGCAGCCGGTCGAGCAGGTCCACGAGGGCGATCTCACGGCGTTCGACGACGGTCATGACTCCTCCCCCGCCGGCTCCGCGTCCGCCGTCTTCTCGCCGGCGGTCTCCCCGCCGGAACTCTCCTCGCCGGCGGTCTCCTCCCCCGCGAAGGAATAGGCGGCCCACGGGCCGGTGAGTTCCACGCGCATTCCGGGGGTGTCGTCCTTCGTGCGGTCCACCATTTCCACGAATTCCTCGGACACGTCCCGCGGCACCAGATAGGCGGCGTTGAGGACGTTCCGTCCGGCGGCGCCGGAGAGCGTGGGGTTCTGCGGGGCGTGCAGTCGCGCGTCGTCGGCCCGGGAGGACAGGGTCGCGTGCAGACGCGTCGCGAACTCCTCGGCCCTGGCCCACAGTTCCTCGTGCGCGCGCGTCCGCATGCGCCGCTGCCGCAGGTAGTCGCGGCCCGAGACGGGCTTCGGCGCGGGCTCCGCCGGGCGTTCCGGCTGCCCGGGCTCCGTCTCGACGTACACCTTCACACCCCATTCGACCCGGCCCTCCAGCCGGTCGAGGGTGCGCCGGAAGTCCTCCTCCCGCTCCTCCAGCATCACGCGGACGCCGCTGTCGTCCCGGAAGACGGTGGCCAGCCGGAGCGGCAGCGGCGTGGTGACGACGGTGAGCGCGTCGACGACCTGCTGGTGGGCGCGGGCGGTCCCGGCGAGCCAGTCCAGGTCCTCCAGGTGGGCCCGCAGCGCCTCCTCCGAGAAAACGGCCTCGGGCACATGGCTGACCACGGCGACCAGACCGTGGTGGGTCAGCAGCCTGGGCGGGTCGCCCGCCACCCCGGTCAGCTGGGACTGGAGGGGGACGTCGAAGGGCCGGCAGACGGCGTAGACGTACCGCAGTCCCGTCATCGTTCCTCCCTCGGTACGCGGCCCGACTCCAGCTCTCTGAGGCGTTCACGCAACTCGGCGTTCTCCCGGGTCAGTTCGTCGCGCCGGGCGCGCGAGGAGAGCGCCGGGTCGCTCTCCCACCAGTCGATGCCCATCTCCTTGGCCTTGTCGACGGAGGCGACGATGAGCCGCAGCTTGATCGTGAGCAGCTCGATGTCGAGCAGGTTGATCCGGATGTCGCCCGCGATGACGACGCCCTTGTCGAGCACTCGCTCCAGGATGTCGGCGAGGTTGGCGCTCTGTCCCTGGCCGTAGGGATCGGGCAGCCGGCCGGGAGTGGTCATCGACGGCTCCCGCGGTCGGCGTACTCGTCCTCGTCCGCATCCGCGTCCGCGTACTCACCGCGGGACGCGTACTCGTCCTCGGCGTCCGCGCCGTCCTCCTCCTCGTACTCGTCCTCGGGTTCCTCCTCGTCCTCGTCCTCGTACTCGTCCTCCGAGTCCTCGGGCTCGTCGGATCCCTCCTCCGTCTCGTACTCGTCCTCGTCCTCGTCGTACGGAGCGTCCTCGGCGCCTTCCTCGTCCTCGTAGGCGTCTTCCGCCTCGTCGGACTCGTCGTGTTCGCCGTGCCCGTCGTTCTCCCGGGACCCCTGCTCCTCGTCCTCGTGGTCCTCCCTGTCCTCCTGGCCTTCCCGCTCCTCCTGCTCCTCCTCCGCGACCGCGTCCTCGTGGCTGCGGACGACCTCGCCGTCGCGGATCTCACCGCGCCAGCCGTCGTCGGCCTCGCCCTTGAGGGTGATGTGGCGGACGTAGTTCTTCAGGTCGAGGCGGGCCCGGCGGCCCTGGGCGCGCCAGAGGTTGCCGGTCTTCTCGAACAGACCGCTGGGGTAGTACTCGATGACCAGGATGACGCGGGTCAGGCTGTCGGCGAGCTTGTGGAAGCTGACGACGCCCTTGGTGGTGCCCTTGGCGCCCTCCGACGTCCAGGAGATCCGGTCGTCGGGCACCTGCTCGGTGGTCTTCGCCTTCCAGCTGCGGTTGGACCAGAAGACCTTCAGCTGCCAGTCGGACGTCGTGTCGTCGGCGCGGTTGGCGCTCTTGACGCCCTTGGCGAAGGTGCTGAAGTCCTGGTACTGGGTCCACTGGTCGTAGGCGGTGCGCAGCGGCACGCCGACGTCGACGTACTCGATGATGACGGTCGGTTTCTGGCCGCCGCCGCCCTTCTTCTTGCCCTTGCCGCCGCCGAGGTTCTTGAAGGCGCCGAGCACGCTGTCCTTCGCCTTGCCGGCGCCGACCTCGAGCGCGGCCCGCATCGGGCTCTTGCCCTCGGCGAGCTTGCGTCCGCCGTCGAGGGCGAGCTTGGCGAAGCCGGGGCTGTTGCCCTCGGCGATGTCGGTCAGCTTGCCGGTGGTCTCGCCGAGCTTGCGGCCGACGCCGGTCAGCATCCGTGTGGCCTGGGCGGCGAGGTAGTCCTGCACCTCCGCCTTCAGGCGGTCGGCCGCCTCGCTCCGGGCCACGTCGGCGAGCGGGTTCTTCTTGGCGGCCTTGCCTGCCGCGGAGGCCGCGGAACCGAGGGTGTCGGTCATCGCTCACCATCGCCCTTCGACTGCCGGGGCCCGGCGCCGCGGGCGGGGGCCGTCCTCTTGCCGGCCGCCTTCTTGGCGGGCTGTGCCCGCTCGGCGGCCGTCTTCCCCGCGGGCGCCTTGGCGGCGGCCTTCTTCGCCGGCCGCTTCGCGGGGGTCTTCTTCGCCGCCCCGCGTGCCGTCTCGGCGGCCTTCTTCGCGGGCCGTCCGCGGCGCTGCCCGGCTTCTTCCTCTTCCCGCGCGTCCTTCCCGGGCTCCTCGCCCTCGTACTCCGTGTCCTCCGAGGCCTCCGAGTCCCCGGAGTCACGGGAGTCGTCGGAGTCCGCGTCCGGGGCCTCGGACTCGACGCCGGAGAGCTGGTCGCGCACCTGGGCGGTACGCCCGTGGAGGCGGTCGGCGAGCGCGTCGATCTGCCGCTCGACCAGGGCTCCCGAGGCGGCCTTGCCCACGCCCCGCAGGTCCGTGCGCACCTGATCCCCGATCTCCTTGAACTGCGGGTTGTTCTGCAGCTGGGTGGAGACCAGTTCCGCGATGCCCTTCGGGGTCAGGTTCAACTTCTTGCCGGCCACCATGGTGCCCACGGCGACGGCCATTTTCAGTTTCTTCGTGCGTCCCAGCAGATAGCCGGCCCCTACGGCGAGGCCCAGTGCCGTTCGGTTCATGGTGCCGTCCCGTTGCCCAATCCCGCGCTGTGGCGCGTAGCGATCTCCAGCCGGTCCAGGAGCGTGTCCTCCTCCTGGTCGAACTCCTCCTCGGTGATCTCCCCGGCCTCCAACCGCTCCTCCAGGCGGGCGAGTTCGGCCCGGATCGTGGAGGGGTCGTAGTAGATGCGCTCGGCCTCGGTGAGCACCTGTCTGATGGCCCAGCCGGCGCCGCGCGCCGGGGCGAGCGGCAGCAGGAGGATCTCCGAGATGAGTCCCACGTCGTCACCCCGCTCCGGCGTCCGCGCCGCCGGCCGCGGTGCCCGCGGGCTCGGCCGGGCCGGGCTCGACGAAGCTGTACGGCGGCAGCGGACCGTTCACGCGCACCTCCAGGTGCGGCATCTCCCTGCGGGCCCGCTCCACGGCGGCCAGGAACTCCTCGGCCGACTCGCGCTTCACCAGGAACGACACGTTGGCGAGCCAGCCGGTGGACTCGGGGCCCACGCTCACGGCGTCGGCGCTCGGCTCCAGGGCGCGTTCCAGCGCGCCGGCGTCCTCGCCCTCCTTGCGCTTGACGGCGTTCGCGACCATCTCGCCGAGCTGGATCTTGCTCTCGTAACTGCCGCCGCCCGCCTTCCGGTTGGCCTCCGCGAGGGCGCGGATCTCCGGGTTCTCGGCCATCACGTGGTGCAGTACGGCTTCCTCCACGTGGTTGGCCTTGATGTTGTACTCGACCCGGTCGTCCAGAGCCCGCAGACGCTCCTTGTAGTGCTCGGCGCGCTCCGCGAGGACACCGGTGACCGCGCTGTCGTCCGGGGCGACGCTGCCGAACCGCATGGGCAGCACGCAGCCGGCCGCGCCCGCCTCGCTGAGCACGTTCTGGTGGGCGAGCAGTTCCCTGCGCTTGGGGCGCAGGTCCTCGGGGGCGTCGCTGACGACCGCCGCCAGGTCGCCCTCCTTGAGGATCCGCACCTGGCCCGGCGGGTCGCCGACGCCCGTCAGCCCTTCCGGGAGCGGGGGGTGGGATCCGGCGGTGATGCCGTAGACGTACGTGCTCACTCCTGCTCCTCCTTACGGCGCGAGGGCGCGGCCTTGCGGCGCGGGCGCGAGGCGGTCTCCCGCTCGGAGCCGCTCTCGTCACGGGCCTGCTTGAACGCGTCCGAGATGGTTTCGGCGGCGCCGGACAGCGCCCCCTTGGACTTGCCGCGGGCGCCGGACTCGGTCATCTCTCCGACCAGGTCGGGCAGGCCCGGGGCCTTGCGCGGCCCGGCCTCCAGGTCGAGCCGGTTGCACGCCTCGGCGAAGCGCAGATAGGTGTCGACACTGGCGACGACGACACGGACGTCGATCTTGAGGATCTCGATGCCGACCAGGGAGACGCGCACGAATGCGTCGATGACGAGCCCCCTGTCCAGTACGAGTTCGAGCACGTCGTAGAGGCCGCTGCTGCCGCCTCCGCCGCCGGTCTGCTGTGCCGGTACGACAGTCATGCCGGATGTCCTCCATCCAGTGGGTGAGTGTGTGGTCCGGGCGGTTCAGCGTCCGCCGGAACCGCGCGCGTCGGCTCGTCCGCGCTCGTAGCGCCTGACCCTCCGATAGCCGGTGAGCTGCCCCTCGGGGTCGAGTTCCACCTGGTAGCTGCCCATCAGGCTCATCGTGTCGGGCACCCGCTCGAGCTCGAGGACCTCGACCTCCAGCGACCAGCCCTCCTCCGTCTGCTCGAAGGACGACACGGATTCCGCGCTCATTCCGGTGAGTTCCGCGAGCTGGGCACGCGCCTCGCGGAGGATCTCCATCGGCCGCGGCCGACGCGCCGTCGGTGAGTGCTGTGATTCCTGTGAATCTTGTGGTTCCTGCGGCTCCTGTGATTCCTGCGACTTTCCAGAACTATGTGTTTTATGTGAACTCTGTTGTGGTCTCTGCGATTCGGACGTGTTGTTCGTGTTCGTCATGGCCACCTCTCCCTCCGTGTGGCCGCAAGCGTGTTCGCCAAACCTCCACGGGCCCATGCATGTGTCACACGCCCGCGCAACCGGAGCGGTCGGCACGCGGACGGCTCGGGATGCGCGGTGGTCAGCCGCGCAGGGCGTCCAGCCGTCGCCGGGCGGGTTCCAGCGCCCGCGCGCGGCTCATGATCCCCGACCAGGGCCGGGCGCGTGCCTGCTCGACGGCGTCCGCGACGGTCCAGCGACGGGCGTGCAGGCCGGGATCGTCCAGCTGGTCCCAGGACAGGGGGGCCGCCACCGGCGCGCCGGGCAGGGCGCGCACGGTGAAGGGCGCCACCGCGGTCTGCGCGTAGGCGTTGCGCTGGATGTCGAGGTAGAGGCGGTCGCCGCGGTCCTTCTTGCGGGCGGCGGTGGTGAGCCGCTCGGGGTGGGCCGCGGCCAGGGTGTCGGCGACGTCGCGCGCGAACTCCCGCACCTCGTCGAATCCGTGACGGGGCCTCAGGGGAACGACCACGTGCAGGCCGCGGGAGCCGGTGGTCATGAGGGCCGAGGGGAGCTTCAGCTCGTCGAGCAGTCCGCCCAGCAGCCCGGCCGCCTCGCGGACCCGGGGGAAGTCGTCACCGGCCGGATCGAGGTCGAAGACCATCAGGTCCGGCCGGTCGATCCGCCCGGCGCGTGACAGCCAGCGGTGCAGGGTGAGGGCGGCCTGGTCGGCGAGGTACAGGAGGGTGGCGGTGTCGTCACAGACGGTGTGGCAGACGGTGCCGCCCTCCTTGTCCACCTCGACGCGGGAGATCCGGTCCGGGTAGTGCTCCGGGGTGTTCTTCTGCATGAACCGGGGGCCGTCCACGCCGTCCGGGTGCCGCTCCAGCATGAGCGGGCGGCCCCGCAGGTGCGGCAGCATGAACGGCGCGACGGCCCGGTAGTAGTCGACGAGGTCGCCCTTGGTGTACTCCTCGGCGCCGCCGTCCCCGTCCCGGCCGCTCCCGGCGGGGAACAGCACCTTGTCGGGCCGGTGGACCTCCACGGTGTGCCGGCCGGCCCGGACGGTCCGTACGGCGTCGCGGCTCACGCGACGACCGCCTCCCCCACCAGCAGCCGGCCGGCCGCCGCGATGGAGCCGGCGTCGATGCCCGCGGCGCGCAGCTGCTCGTCCGGGGACGCCGAGCCGGGCATCGTCCGTACGGCGAGCCGGACCAGGCGCGGTACCGGGCGCCCGTCGGTGAACGCGTCGAGGACCGCGTCGCCGATGCCGCCCTCCTCCCGGTGGTCCTCCACGGACAGCAGGCAGCCGGTCTCCTCGGCGGCCCGCCGCAGCGTGTCGCGGTCCACGGGCTTGACCGAGTACAGGTCGACGACCCGGACCGCGATGCCCTCCCCGGCGAGGGCGTCGGCCGCGGCCAGCGCCTCGTGCACGGTGTCGCCCGCCGCGACGACGGTCAGCCGGTCGCGGTCCGAGGAGCGCAGCACCTTGCTGCCGCCGACGGGGAACTCCTCGTCGGGCCCGTAGACGACCTTGCTCTCGCCGCGGGAGGTGCGCAGGTAGCGGATGCCGTCCAGGCCGGCCATCTGGGCGACGAGGCGGGCGGTCTGGTTGGCGTCGCACGGGCAGAGCACGGTGGAGCCGTGGATCGCCCGCATCATGGCCAGGTCCTCCAGACCCATCTGGCTGGGCCCGTCCTGGCCGATGGCGACGCCCGAGTGGGAGCCGACGAGGTTGAGGCCGGAGCCGCTGATCGACGCCATGCGGATGAAGTCGTGGGCGCGGGTGAGGAAGGCCGCGAACGTCGTGGCGTACGGCACCCAGCCGCGTGCCGCCATGCCGACCGCGGCGGCGACCATCTGCTGCTCGGCGATGTAGCACTCGAAGTAGCGCTCGGGGTGTTGCCCGGCGAAGAACTCGGCGCGGGTGGAGTCGCCGACCTCGCCGTCGAGGGCGACGACGTCGCCGCGGGCGGTGCCGAGCGCGGCCAGCGCCTCGCCGAAGGCGTTGCGGGTGGCCAGCTCGTCGCCGATCTCGTACCGGGGCAGTTCGAGCTGTCCGGAGCCGGCCGAGTGCAGGGCCCGCGCGGACGGCGGCTCGTGCACGCGGACGGTGAGGTCGCGGGGGCCGCCGAGTTCGGCGATCGCCTCGTCGGCGTCCGGCACCGGCTTGCCGTGCTGGCCCTCACGGTCCTCCACGGCCCGGACGCCCTTTCCCTTGAGGGTGCGGGCGATGATCGCGGTGGGCTGGCCCCTGGTGGACAGGGCCTCGCCGTAGGCGCGGTCGACGGCGTCGACGTCGTGGCCGTCGATCTCGATCGTGTGCCAGTCGAAGGCCCGGAAGCGGCGGGCGTAGGCGTCCAGGTCGTGGCCGTGCCGGGTGGGGCCGCGCTGGCCGAGCCGGTTGACGTCCACGATCACGGTGAGGTTGTCGAGGCGCTCGTACCCGGCGTGCTCGGCGGCCTCCCACACCGATCCCTCGGCCATCTCGCTGTCGCCGCACAGCACCCACACCCGGTAGTCGGCGTGGTCCAGCCGCTTGCCGGACAGGGCGATGCCGACGCCGACGGGCAGGCCCTGGCCGAGCGAGCCGGTGGCCGTCTCGACCCACGGCAGCCGTTGCGGCGTGGGGTGCCCCTCCAGGCGGCTGCCCAGCTTGCGGAAGGTGAGCAGTTCCTCGTCGTCGAGGGCGCCGACCGCCTTGTAGGCGGAGTACAGCAGGGGCGAGGCGTGGCCCTTGGAGAGGACGAGGCGGTCGTTGCCCGGGTGGTCGGGGTGCTGGAAGTCGTAGCGGAGGTGGTGGGCGAACAGGACCGCCATCAGATCCGCGGCGGACATCGAGGACGTGGGGTGCCCGGAGCCCGCGGCGGCCGAGGCGCGCACGCTGTCGACGCGCAGCTGCTGTCCGAGTTCGACGAGTTCACCGGTGTTCATGAGTCTCCTTCGGGGGTGGGTGGCTGCTGCCGGGAGCGCGTGTGCACGGGTTCGAGCGGGATCGATCGTGTGATGTCCGGCTCGCGAGCCCGCGGCGCGCCGGGCCGGCCGGGGCGGCGTGATCGTGCGGTCCGGGAGGGGACCGGCCTCCTGGGACCGGTCCGCGCACGGGACGCGTGTCACCTCCCCGGGGCCGGCTCACGGCTCGCCTCCGGGCCGTCGCGTACCTCATGGGCTTCCCGCGTCCCCTCGGCCAGGGCCCCCAAACGTCCGGGCGGGCCCGCGCCGCCGGTTTCCGGACCGGCGCCCGGGTACCCGGGCCGGGACACCCACCCGAACAGTCCTGGAGGCAGCCCATGCCCGAGTACGGCTATTTCCTCTCGTGCGAACAATTCGCTCCCGCCGAGCTGATCGAGCAGGCGCGGATGGCCGAGCAGGCCGGATTCCAGGCGTTGTGGATCTCGGACCACTACCACCCGTGGAACGACGAGCAGGGACAGAGCCCGTTCGTGTGGTCGGTGATCGGCGCCTTGTCCGAGGCCGTGTCCCTGCCGATCGAGACGGCGGTGACCTGCCCGACCGTACGCACCCACCCGGCGGTGGTGGCCCAGGCCGCGGCGACCAGCGCGGTGATGACCGAGGGCCGTTTCCGGCTCGGCGTCGGCTCCGGCGAGGCGCTCAACGAGCACATCCTCGGTGACGCGTGGCCGGCCGCGCACGTGCGCCTGGAGATGCTGGAGGAGGCCATCCTGATCATGCGCCGGCTGTTCACCGGCGAGGAGGTCAACCACCACGGCACGCACTACACGGTGGAGAACGCCCGCCTGTACACGGTCCCCGACGAGCCCGTCCCGATCGACGTCTCCGGCTTCGGTCCGGCCGCGACCAAGCTGGCGTCCCGGGTGGGCGACGGTTACATCACGATGATGCCGGACTCCTCGATGGTGGAGCAGTACCGCAAGGGCGGGGGCGGCGGCAAACTGGTCAGCGGGGGCACCAAGGTCTGCTACGACACCGACAGGGACGCCGCGGTGCGGACCGTGCACCGGCTGTGGGCCAACGAGCAGCTGCCGGGCGAGCTGAGCCAGGTGCTGCCCTCGCCGAAGCACTTCGAGCAGGCGCAGACGCTGGTCACCGAGGACATGGTGCGCGAGAACCGGGTGTGCGGCGACGACGTGGACGAGCACGTCGCGGAGCTGAAGAAGTTCGCCGACGCCGGCTTCGACCGCGTCTACGTCAACCAGATCGGCCCCGACATGCGCGGCTTCTTCGACTTCTACCGTACGAAGGTGCTGCCGCAGCTCCAGGAGAGCAGCTGATCCGCGGCTCCTTCCACGCGCGACGGCCGCGCCCCCGGACGGGTGGGTCCGGGGGCGCGGCCGTCGCCGTGGGCTTCCGTCAGGCGCGGCGGTGCGGGTCCTCGGGGCCGGCGCCGTCCCGGCGCGGCGCCGCGGTGCCGCCCGGGGCACCCGTCGGGCCGCCGGGGGCGACGGGCGGCACGGGCGGCACGGGCGGGTACGGCGCGGCGGGGGCGTGCCCGCCGGCGGTGTGCCCGTGGCCTGCACCGTGCCCGGAGCCCGGCACGGCCCCCGGTCCCGACGCGTGCGGCCGGGCCGCTGCGCGCAGCAGGTGGGCCGCGACGCCCAGGAGGGCGGCCGTGATCAGTGCGGCGGCCCAGTCGGGCAGGCCGATGGCGAGGGCCAGGCCCACGGTGAGCGCGAGGGCCGCGCCCGCGTACAGCGCGGCGGCACCGGAGGCGGCGTAGAGCGTGGCCTTGCGGCGCTGCTTGCGCGTCTGCTCGCGCAGCTCGTCGCGCACGGTCTCGCGTGCCACCTGCGCCAGTTCGTCGACCAGTTGCCTGTCCAGGTGTTCCAAGTGATCCATGCGGTCCATGACATGCGGGTACCCGCGCTCGAAGGGTCCATGGGGTCCACGCCCGGCAGCCGCCAACTAGGCTCGTCCGTATGGACATTCTGGGAGCCACACTGCGTATCTGTGTCGACGACCTGGACAAGGCGATCCCCTTCTACGAAGGCCTGGCCGGCGGCCCGGCGCAGCGCTTCGAGCGCGGTGGCGTCCAGGTCGCCGCGGTCGGCTGCTTCCTGCTGATGAGCGGGCCCGAGTCGCAGCTCGAGGTGCTGCGCAAGGTGGCCGCGACGATCGCCGTGACGGACGTCGAGGAGACCCACCGGATCCTGACCGGGCTGGGCGCGGACATCATCGCGGGCCCCGTGCCCACGCCCGTGGGCCGCAACCTGATCGCCCGTCACCCGGACGGGGCGGTCTACGAGTACGCGGACCGGCGCGCCTGACCCCCGCGCGCCGCATCGGCCGCGAGCCGGGCGGGCGGGGTCGCCCTCCGTCCGGCCGCATCCGGAAGTCGCGGCGGGCCGGGAGCGGCTCGTCGGTGAGCCGGGCCCACAGCCTGCCGACGCCCTCGTCGCCCTCGCGCAGGTCGGCGACCTCGAAGCCCTCGTGGACGGCCCGGGCGCCGTGGAGATCAGCCGGACGTCACGGTCTCGGCGGTGATCGCCCAGCGCTGGTGGTCGCGCCAGGCCCCGTCGATGTAGAGCATCCTCGGCGAGAAGCCCTCCAGGTGGAAGCCGCAGGCGCGGGCCAGCGCGATGGAGGCGGTGTTGCCCGGCTGCACGTTGATCTCCAGGCGGTGCAGCCGCAGCGGCCCGAACGCGTACCGCACGACGAGGTCCAGTCCCTCGCGCATCAGACCGCGGCCCGCGGCGTGCGCGAAGGCGCCGTAGCCGAGGGCGCCGCTGAGGAAGCCGCCCCCGACGATGTTGTTGATGTTGATGAAGCCGGCGATGCCGCCGCCGTCCTTCTCGCACACCAGGAACCCGGCCTTGGTCGGGTCCTCGATCAGCCGGGACGCGTAGGCGGCGTACGCCTGGGCGCTGTCCGGCGGGAAGAGCCACGGATGGTGCAGGTCCTTGCTCTCCCGGACCCGGGCGGTGAACTCGGCGCCGTCCTCGTGGGTGAAGTGGCGTATGCCCACGCGGGGGCCCTCGGCGAGGTGGCGGGAGGCGGTGTGCGGCATCCTGCCACTCTACGACGGGCCGGGACGGGGTGCCCGGTCAGCGCAGTGCCGGTTCGTCCAGCGCCAAGGTGCCCGCGTCCGCGTCGAGTTCCGCCGTCACTCCGAAGGGGACCGTCAGCGCCCCCGCGCAGTGGCCGAAACCGAAGTCCCAGGCGACCGGCACACCGAGACCGGCCAGCCGGTCGGCCAGCAGCGGGCGCAGCAGCTCGGCGGGCTCGCACCGTTCCCACGACCCGAGCAGCACCCCGGCGACGCCGTCGAGCCAGCCGGCGCGCAGCAGCTGGGTGAGGTAGCGGTCGATGCGGTACGGTTCCTCCCCCACGTCCTCCAGGCACAGCAGCCCGCCGCGCGCGGCGGGCCGGGCGTGCGGGGTGCCCAGCTCGGCGGCGAGCAGGGCGAGGCAGCCGCCGAGGGTGACGCCCCGCGCGCGGCCGGGCACCATCGGCGTACTGTCGTCGGAGGCGATGACGCGGACCGTCTCCGGAGCGAACAGGGTGGCCTTCAGGTGTTCCTGGGCCCGCGCGTTCTTGAGGAAGTCGATGCCCGCGGCCATCGGCCCGTGCAGGGTGACCAGGCCCAGCCGGCGGGCGAACGCCTCGTGCAGCGCGGTGATGTCGCTGAAGCCGACGAACACCTTCGGCCCGGCCGCGCGCATCGCCTCCCAGTCGAGCAGGTCGGTCATGCGCTGGACGCCGTACCCGCCGCGGGCGCACAGCACTGCGTCCACGGCCGGGTCGCACCAGGCCGCCTGGAGGTCGGCGGCGCGGTCGGCGTCGGCGCCGGCGAGGTAGTCGAAGGCGGCGTGCCGGTCCAGGACGTGCGGCGCCACGACGGGGTCGAGGTCCCAGCCGCGCAGGACGTCGAGGCCCGCCTGCAACCGCTCCTCGGGCACCGGCCCGCTGGGCGCGACGACGGCGACGAGGGCGCCCGGTCCGAGCCGGGACGGCCGCAGCAGGGGCTTCACTCCGTCAGCTCCAGGGCCGGGACACCGGGCGCGTCGAACCCGAAGGTCTGGGCGTACAGGGAGAGTTCGGACTCCAGGGCACGCACCATGGTCTCCGCCCGGCGGAATCCGTGCCCCTCCCCCTCGAAGGCGAGGTAGGCGTGCGGTACCCCGCGGCCCGCCATGCGGGTGAGGAACCGCTCGCACTGGACGGGCGGGCAGATGACGTCGTCGAGGCCCTGGAGCAGCAGGAACGGCGCGGTGACGCGGTCGGCGTGCTCGGCGGGCGACCGCTCGGCGTATCTGTCCGGTACCTCGGCGAGGGGGCCGACCAGGCTCTCCAGGTACTGCGACTCGAAGTCGTGGGTCTCCCCCGTGCCCCAGCCGGTCAGGTCGAGGATCGGGTAGATGATCGTGCCGCAGGCGTAGACGTCGGTGGCGGTGAGCGACGCGGCCGCCGTCCAGCCGCCCGCGCTGCCGCCGCGTACGGCGAGCCGCGCGCGGTCCGCGGTGCCCTCGTCGGCGAGGGCCAGGGCGACGGCCGCGCAGTCCTCGACGTCGACGACGCCCCACCGCTCGCGCAGCCGGTTGCGGTACTCCCGGCCGTACCCGGTCGAGCCGCCGTAGTTGACCTCCGCGACACCGATGCCGCGCGAGGTGAAGTAGGCGATCTCCAGGTCCAGCACCAGGGGCGACCGGCTGGTGGGGCCGCCGTGCGCCCAGATCACGTACGGCGGCAGTTCGCCGTCGGGGGCGGCGCAGCCGGGGTGGTGCGGCGGGTAGACGTGCGCGTGGATGTCGCGTCCGTCGGGGCCGGTGAAGGTGCGGACCTGCGGTTCGGGGTAGTGGGCGGGGTCCACGGCGTCGTGGTGCGGGGCGCCGATCACGCGGGCCCGGCCGGTGCGCGTGTCCAGTTCCACCACCTCGTAGGCGCTGCGCGGACCGGCGCCGACGGACACCACCCGCTCGCCGTGGACGGCGAGGGTGGCGGCGAACTCGGTCCAGGGGCCGGCCGCGTCGACGACCTCGCCGCTCTCCGGGTCGAGTATGCCGAGGGCGGTGGCGCCGCGGCCGTGCACGACGGCGATCAGGCCGTTGTCCAGCGGCGCGAACCATCGCTGGCCGAGCTTCCACAGCGGTCCGCCGAACTCCTCCTCGCGGGTGCACAGCGGCCGCCCGTCGCGGTACAGGTTCCACCAGCCGGTGCGGTCGGAGGCGTACAGCAGTGAGCCGTCGGGCGCCCAGTCGGCCTGGGGGATCGACTCCTCGGGCCCGCCGGCGACGGTCCGGGCGTCCCGGAAGGTGCCCTCGGGGCCGATGTCGGCGACGATCAGCTCGGTGCCGTCCCACGGCATGCGCGGATGGTCCCAGGCCAGCCAGGCGGCGCGCCGCCCGTCGGGCGAGACGCGCGGCCCGGTGACGAACCGGTGCCGGTCGTCGGTGAGTTCGCGCACCGCTTTCCGGTCGTCGGCCGCCGATCCGTCCAGCGGCACCGCCGCCAGGACCCGGCGCACGTCACCGGGCCCGTCGCCGGTGAACTCCTCCAGCACGCACCACACCTCGCCGTGTTCGGGGCGCGGCTGCGGCTCCGCCCAGCGCAGCCCGCCGCCCACCGGGGAGACGGGCGTCAGCGGACGCGGCTCGGCGCCGCCCGGCTCGTAGGCGTACAGCCGCTGGTCGGCGAAGTTCACGAAGACCACCAGCGGCCCGGAGGGGGTCGTGAGCGCGGCCCAGGGCCGGCCGCCGTACTCGATGACGCGGCTGCGCACGTTCCACGGCGCGGGCAGCACCGGTTCCTCGGTGCCGTCCGGGTGCCGCCGCACCAGTGTGCGCCGACCGCCCTCGGTGGGCCTGGGCGCGGTCCACCACACCTCGTCGCCGACGAAGCCGACGTCCTCGGGCCGCCCGTCGTGCGCGGCGGCGAGCGCCGCGTCGATCGGCGAGGGCCACGATCCGTACGCCAGAGTCTGCACCGACTCCCCCATTGCTTCTCCTCCAGAGCCTTGTCGGGCGGGCGCGCTAGGCCGTGCGCAGGAACCGGTCGAGGACGCGGACGCCGAAGTGCAGCGCCTCGACGGGGACGCGTTCGTCGACGCCGTGGAAGAGGGCCTGGTAGTCGAAGCCCTCCGGCAGCTTCAGCGGCGCGAACCCGTAGCCGGTGATGCCGAGCCGCGAGAACTGCTTGGCGTCCGTGCCGCCGGACATGCAGTACGGCACGACGTGCCCCTCGGGGGCGAACTCCTCGACGGCGGCGCGCATCCTCGCGTACGTCGGCGAGTCCACCGGCGCCTGCAGGGCGACCTCGCGGTGGGCGAACTCCCAGTCCACGTCCGGCCCGGTGAGCCGGTCGAGGGTGGCGCGGAACTCGTCCTCGCAGCCGTACAGGAACCGCCCGTCGACGTACGCCACGGCCTGGCCGGGGATGACGTTGAGCTTGTACCCGGCGTCCAGCATGGTCGGGTTGCTGCTGTTGCGGACGGTGGCCTCGACCAGTCCCGCGGCCGGTCCGAGCTTGTCCAGCAGGGCGTCGACGTCACGCAGATCGGTGTCGATGCCGTACAGGGCGGCGAGTTCGGTGAGGGCGGCGCTGACGGTCGGGGTCAGGCGCAGCGGCCACTCGTGCTCGCCGATCCGGGTGATCGCCGCGGCGAGCCGGGTGACCGCGTTCTCCCGGTTCACCTTGGAGCCGTGTCCGGCCCGGCCGCGTGCGGTGAGCTTGAGCCAGCCGGTGCCGCGCTCGCCCGCGGCGATCGGGTAGATCTGCCGGCCGGCGCCGTCGTGGAAGGTGAACGCCCCTGACTCGCTGACGCCCTCGGTGCAGCCCTCGAACAGGGCGGCGTGCCGGTCGGCGAGGAAGCCGGAGCCGTCCTCGGCGCTGGCCTCCTCGTCGGCGGTGAACGCGATCACGACGTCCCGCCGGGGCCGGACGCCCTGACGGGCCCAGGTGCGGGCGACGGCGAGGATCATCGCGTCCATGTTCTTCATGTCGACCGCGCCGCGTCCCCAGACGACGCCGTCGCGGATCTCCCCGGAGAACGGGTCGACGCTCCAGTCGGCGGCCTCGGCGGGCACCACGTCCAGGTGACCGTGGACGAGCAGCGCGTCGGCGGACGGGTCGGTGCCCTCGATCCGGGCGACGACGTTGGTGCGGCCCGCGGTGCGCTCCAGCAGGGTGGGCTCGATCCCGGCCTCGGCGAGCCGCTCGGCGGCGTACTCGGCGGCGGGGCGTTCCCGGCAGTCGCCGCCGCCGCGGTTGGTGGTGTCGATGCGGATGAGGTCGGAGGTGAACCGGACGACCTCGTCCAGCGCCTGCGCGTCCGTGCTCGCCGACGTGTCCACGGACCTGCTGCTCTCGAGCCGCTCAGCCATACTGCTCCTCCACCGCGGCCGAGGCGATCGTGGTGACCGCCTTGAAGGTACGGATCGCCTCGAACATGGTGTCGTGGGTGTACGCCACCTTCCGCTCCCCGACGCGGGCCACGCCCGGCACGACGGTCGCGGCGTCCGCCAGGTGCTCGGCGTCGAACTCGACGGCGACGGTGAACGGACCGCCGCTCACCGGCTCGTGCCGCACCGCGAGCGCCGCCGCCTCCTTGGCCGCGGCGCGGATGTCGGAGGCGGTCCTGGCCGGGGTGCGGCACACGGCCGCGTACCGCGAGACATGGTCCTTGACCGCGACCTTCAGCGCCCCGGGCGCGTAGCCGAGCGCGTCCTCGCAGGCCACGTCGTCCCCGGTGACCAGGACGACCGGCACCCCGTACTCGGCGACGACATGGGCGTTGAGCAGGCCCTCGCTGGCCCGTACGTCGTTCAGCCACACTCCGGTGATCTGGTTGGCGAGGTAGGTGTGCGCGAGGACGCCCTCCATGCCGGCGCCGGCGTGGTAGCCGATGAAGGCGATGCCGTCGACGTCCCCCTGCTGCACGCCCTCGACCATGGACAGGGCCTTGTGCCGTCCGGTGAGCATCTGCGTGCGCTCGTCGAGCCGCTCCAGCAGCAGGTTGCGCATGGTCCAGTGGGCCTCGTTCACGAGCACCTCGTCGGCGCCGCCGTCGAAGAAGCCCTGCACGGCGGCGTTCACGTCCGAGGTGAACATCGACCGGCACCGCTCCCACTGCGGAGTGCCCGGGAGCACGTCGGCCGGCCAGGTGACACCGGTGGCGCCCTCCATGTCGGCGCTGATGAGGATCTTCATGGCTCGAAACCGTACGCGGTGCCCGGCCGCCTCTGCCAGACCTGTGGACAACTGCCGGCGGTCCGGACCGGTGGCCGCGCGCCGGAACGACGGTTCGGCGGCCGCTCCTACTGGAACAGGAGGCGGTCCCGCACCGACAGACGCGGTGTCACCCGGATGTCCATGACGCCCGCGCACTCGCCCGTGTGGAAGTCGACGGAGAGGTGGGCGGCCGGTCCCCCGCCGGAGACGGACAGCCGCGTCGCGCCCTCACGGTAGACGTCCAGCAACTCCGCGCCCCGCTCGTCCGTCCAGCGGAGCCTGACCGACCTCGTCGGCACGTCGTAGGAGAAGACGAGCGTCCGCCCGGAAACGTCCCGGAAAGCGAGCGTCCGCACCCCGTCCTCGTCCGAGGAGGGCCATTCACCGAGGACCTCGTGGACTTCATCGTCGTCAGGGGTCAGGAACTCCCGGTACACCTGATGGACCTCTCCCGCTCCGGCTCACGCGGAACGCACGAACACGCTCAACCGGTAGGTGGTCGGCTGCGACAGGCGTCCGCACAGCGTGTCGATCCGGGTCGCCGCCCAGTCGATCCGCTCCTCCCCCGCGCGCAGAGCGCGAAGGTGAGCATGCCACTGCCGCTCGTCCTGCGTCTCGAAGAGGACGTCCCAGTGGCCCGTGTCCGGATCGGCGCGAACGGCCGTGCGCCGGCTCGCGTCCCGTTCCGCGCGTCTCCGCTTCCGCTGTCCCGGCACCGGCCCATGATCCCCGTCCCGGCACCACCACCGCAAGGCCGCACAGCACCGCTCCCCGCCGGGCGGGGGGAAGGGAGCGGGTTCACCAGCCGGTGGGGGGCGGGCTCAGCCCGTCCCCCACCCCCGGCAGGCCGGCACACGGCTGGACGCGGGTGTCAGTCCTCGTGTCCGAGCTGGAGGTCGCGTTCGGTGCGGCCGCCGCCCGCCACCTGGAGGACGGTGGCGACGGGCGGGTAGCCCGCGGCGATGACCGTGTACTCGCCGGACGACAGGTCGACGAAGCGGAAGGTGCCGTCGGGGCCGGTCGTCAGCGTGTCCACGACGTTCCCGGCGGCGTCGAGGAGCGTCACGCGGGCGTCCTCCACGGCCCGTCCGCCGCCGGCCCGCACGGTGCCGCGCAGGACGGCCCCGCCGGCCAGCTCGACGTCCTGCCGGGTCTCGCGGGCGGCCTGGACGCTGACCGGCAGGGCGGCCGGCCGGAAGGCGGGCGCGCTGGCGGCGAGGGTGTACTCGCCGGCCACCAGCTCGGTGATGACGTAACCGCCCTCGCGGGCGCTGCGGGTGGTGGCCACGACCTCGCCGTGGACGTTGGTGAGGGTGACGATCGCGTCCCGGACGGGGCTGCCGTCGGCGGTGACGACGCTGCCGGCCAGGCGCCCGGCACCGCCGAGGACCACGTCCAGCTCGACCGGACGCTCACCCACGGTCACGGAGACCGCCTGCGGCTGGTGGCCGCCGGCGGCGGCGATCAGGACGTACGACCCGGAGCCGGGCGTGGCCAGCGCGTACCTCCCGTCCTCGCCGCTGGCGCCGCGGCCGATCTGCTGCCCGCCGACGTCGATCAGGGTGAGCGCGGCGCGGGGCACCACGGTGCCGTCGGGGTGCTGCACCGTGCCGCAGACGGGGACCCCGGCGGTGTACGGCGAACGGGCCTGGGGGACCTGGGCGGTGGGCTGTGCGGTCTCGGGCTCGGTGACGGGGGCGTTGTGGGACACCAGTGGTTTCTCCTTGAGGAAGAAGGCGATGAGCAGGCCGAGGACGAGTACCGGCACCAGGTACAGGAAGATGCGCGGCATGGCGTCGGCGTACGCCCCGATGTAGGCGTCGCGCAGCGCCGGGGGCAGGGTGTGGACGAGTTGCGGGGTGATGGACTCGGCGTCGGGCAGTCCGGCACCGGCGGGCAGGCGGTCTGCCAGGGCGTCGGTGAGCCGGCCCGCGAAGAGGGTGCCGAAGATGGCGGCTCCGACGCTGCCGCCGATCTGCCGGAAGTAGTTGTTGGCGCTGGTGGCGGTGCCGAGGTCGGCGGGGCGTACGGAGTTCTGCACGGCGAGGACCAGGACCGGCATCACCATGCCGATGCCGGCGCCGAGGACGGCCATCCAGACGCTGTAGTGCAACCGCGGCGTGTCGATGTCGAGCCGGGAGAGCAGCCACATGCCGAGAACGGACAGCGCCCCGCCGAGGAGGGGGTAGATCCGGTAGCGGCCGGTGCGGCTGATGAGCTGTCCGGAGACGATCGACGCGCCGACGATGCCGCCCATCATGGGGAGCATCAGCAGGCCGGACTCGGTGGCGGTGGCGCCGTCGACCATCTGCAGGAAGGTCGGCAGGTAGCTGGCGGCGCCGAACAGGGCGACGCCGACGACGAGGCCGACCAGCGCGGTGACGTTGAAGACGGAGTCACGGAACAGCCGCAGCGGGATCAGCGGTTCGGGTGCGAAGCGCTCGGCGACCAGGAAGAGGACGGTCGTCGCGACCGCGCCGGCGGCCAGGCCGAGGATGACCGTCGAGTCCCACGCGTACTCGGTGCCGCCCCAGCTGGTGAGCAGCACCAGGCAGGTGGAGGCGGCGGCGAGCAGCAGGGCGCCGAGGAAGTCCAGGCGGGGCTTGACGCGGGGCCTGGGCAGTTTCAGGACGACGGCGACGACGGCCATGGTGACGAGGCCGAAGGGCACGTTGATGTAGAAGCACCAGCGCCAGGAGAGGTGGTCGGTGAAGTAACCGCCCAGCAGGGGGCCGGCGACCGAGGCGAGTCCGAAGGCGGCGCCGATCAGTCCCATGAACCGGCCGCGTTCCCTGGGCGGCACGATGTCGGCGATGATCGCCTGCACGCCGATCATCAGGCCGCCGGCGCCGACGCCCTGCACGGCGCGGAAGGCGATCAGCTGGTCCATGGTCTGCGCGCGCCCGGCGAGGGCCGAGCCGATGACGAAGACCAGGATGGCGAACTGGAAGACGCCCTTGCGGCCGAAGAGGTCGCCGAGCTTGCCGTAGATCGGCAGTCCGACGGTGGAGGTGAGCAGGTAGGCGGTGATCGCCCAGGACATCTTGTCCAGGCCGTGCAGCTCGCCGACGATCTTCGGCAGCGCCGTGGCGACGATCATCTGCTCCAGCGCGGCGAGCAGCAGCGCCAGCATCAGTCCGACGAAGACCAGCCGCACCCGGCGCGGGCTGAGCGCGGCGTCCCGCTCCGGTCCGGGAGCGGGCGCCTCGGACGCCGTCGGGGGCGGTGCGGCGACCGGCTCGTCCTGCACCAGAGTGATCCCGCCCATGTCCCGCTCCCCTCGTCGCACCTGCTCACTTTTGCCACCGGAGGCGACAACTACGAGCAAGTGCGGCAAGTTACGGCGTACGGCGCGATCGGTCGAGGATCACTCGAACCGGTGAGACCGCCAACACCCCTGCCTGGCAGGCGTGTTGGCTACTTCTCCACCTCGGCGGCGAGCTTGGCGAGCATCGCGTCGTAGATCCGGCCGAGCCCCTTGGGCGCGAAGGTCTTCTCGAAGAAGCCGCCGATGCCGCCGGCGCCCTTCCAGGTGCTGGTGACCACGACCCGGGACCTGCCCTCACCGGCCGGGGTGACCCGCCAGGTGGTGACCATGGAGGAGTTGCGATCCTTCTCGACGAGCTCGCCGTCGCTCGGTTCGCTGACCTCCAGCAGGCAGTCGCGGATGCGCTTGCTGGTGGCCTGGAGCTTCCAGTGGACGAGGGTGCCCTCGCCGTCACCGCCCTCGCGGACCTCGTACTCGCTGAAGTGCTCGGGGAGCAGCTTCTCGCGCGTGCCGCTGTAGTCGGCGAGGGTGTCGAACACCGTCTCCGCGTCCGCGGCGACGATCCGCTCCGTCGTGGCCTCGACCTGCGCCATCGGGTTCCTCCAGGGCTGGTTCTCGGGATCGGGGCAAGCCAACCACCCCACCGCCCGGCCACCAAATCGGGGGGCGCGAACCGGCCCCGCGCGACTTCACCCGCACGATCAAGGGAACACGTGTTCTATTCTGTGCGGAGTGCTACCGAGGAGGCGTCATGCGCTGGGAGAACCTCACGGACTCCGACCACGCCCCGGCCGCGGACCCCGCGCTGTTCGGCGCGGACGCGGTGGTCACCCGCACCGTCGACACCCCCGAGTTCCGCGGCATCACCTTCCACGAGGTGCGGGCCCGCTCGATCCTCAACCGGGTGCCGGGCGCCTCGCGGATGCCGTTCGAATGGACGGTGAACCCGTACCGGGGGTGCTCGCACGCGTGTGTGTACTGCTTCGCGCGCAAGTCGCACAGCTACCTGGACCTCGACACGGGCCTCGGTTTCGACTCGCAGATCGTCGTCAAGGTGAACGCCCCCGAACTGCTGCGCCGCCAGCTGGCCTCCCGGCGCTGGCAGGGCGAGCACGTGGCCATGGGCACCAACGTCGACTGCTACCAGCGCGCCGAGGGCCGCTACCGCCTCATGCCGGGCATCATCACGGCCCTGGCCGAGCGCGCGAACCCCTTCTCGATCCTCACCAAGGGCACGCTGGTCCTGCGCGACCTGGACCTGCTGACCCGGGCGGCGCGGGTGACGGACGTGGGCATCTCCGTCTCGGTCGGCTTCACCGACCCCGAACTGTGGCGCACGGTGGAGCCGGGCGCGCCCGCGCCGGAACGCCGGCTGGACGTCGTACGGACACTGGGCGAGCACGGCATCGGCTGCGGGGTGCTGATGGCGCCGGTCGTCCCCTTCCTCGGCGACGAGCCGGCACAGCTCCGCGCCACGGTCCGCGCCATCGCCGCGGCCGGCGCCACATCGGTGACGCCCCTGGTCCTGCATCTGCGCCCAGGGGCCCGGGAATGGTTCATGGCCTGGCTCGGACAGCACCATCCGCACCTGGTACGCCGCTACCGACGCCTGTACGCGGAGGGCGCCTACGCCCCGAAGTGGTATCAGCGCCGGATCACCGGCCAGGTGCACGCCCTGGCCCAGGAGTACGGCATCGGGCCGACGCTCCCGGGAACTCCGCGGCGGATCGAGCGGGCGGAGCCGGCGGACACGCCCTCCACGACGGAGCCGGTGCAGCTTTCGCTCATGTGAGGGGCCGGCTGCGGGTGAGACGGGTGAGCGTGAGCCCGCTGGGGAAGGCGGTGCGCTCGGCGACGTCGAAGACCGTGGGATCGAAGGCACCGTCGACCACCGGGATCCCGGTACCGGCGACGACCGGATAGGTCTTGATCAGCAGTTCGTCGATCTCGGGCAGCAGCGTGCCCGCGAGCCGACCGCCCCCGCAGAGCCAGACGTCCAGGTCGGTGCCCACCTCGCGCTTGAGCTCGCGGACGAGGGCCAGCGGGTCGTCCGGCACGACGGTGACGGCAGGGTCGATGTCCGGCTCGAGGGTGCTGGACACCACGTACTGGCGCAGGTGCGCGTACGGGCTGGTGATGCCGTCGTCGAGGGCGGGTCGGTAGGTACCGAGGCCCATGACGGCGGTGTCGAAGCGCCGGTTGGGCGTGTCGGCGACTCCGCAGGCCACACGGTAGGCGGTCGGGACGGTGTCCGGGTACAGCGCGTTCACCCAGGTCGAGTAGGCGGCGGCCTGCCGCTCGTCGCCCTGCGGGAAGAAGTCGAACTCGCCGCCGGGGCCGGCGATGCGGCCGTCGAGCGAGACGCCGACGTAATAGACGAGCTTTCGCACAGTGAACCCCCACACGTAGCACTCTGACTGAAGTGGTTTGAACGTAGTACTGCATCTGGAGTGGTGTCAATGGTGAGACGGAACGACCGGCGGCGCGCGGCCCTCGTCGACGCGGTGATCGAGGTGCTGGCCCGGGAAGGCGCCCGCGGCCTGACGTTCCGGGCCGTGGATGCCGAGGCCGCCGTTCCCGTCGGCACGGCGTCCAACTACTTCGCCAACCGGGACGACCTGTTCACCCAGGCGGGCGCCCGGGTGTACGAGCGGCTCCAGCCCGACGAGGCCACGATCGCCCGCCAGCGGGCGGCCGGCCGCGACCGGGAGACCTACGCCGAGCTGATGCGCGAACTCGTCGGCCGCATCGCCTCCTTCCGCACCGGTTACCTCGCACTGCTGGAACTCCGCCTCGAGGCCACCCGCCGCCCCGGACTGCGCAAGGTGCTCACCGAGCGGGTCCGGGCCGACGTCGACGCCAACGTCGCCTACCACGAGGCTTCCGGCCTCCCCGGCGACGCCACGGCCGTCAAGCTGCTCATACTGACGCTGAACTGGCTGATCGTCGAGCAGCTCACCCTGCCGGACGTCTTCACGGAGGCGGAGCGCGAACACCTGGTCGCGGCCGCGGTGGAGCGCATCGTGGCGGCGGAGTAGACGACGGGGGACCAGGAACGCGTGTGGCCTACCGGAACTCCTCGGTGCTCCGCTCGGCCGCGATGGCGGTGCGGAGCGGGAACGCGATGAGCAGCGCGACCGCGACGAGGAGTCCGCTCGCCCAGAGCGGCCCCAGGTCCCCGGCCGCGCCGCCGAGGGTGGTCGCGGCGACGAGAGGGCCGGTGGCGGCGCCGGCGTTGAGCGCCGCCGTCGCGTACGAACCGGCCATGGCGGGGGCTCCCGCGGCCTCGTGGAGGACCCTCGCGATCAGTGTGCCGCCCAGCGCGAACGACAGTGCTCCCTGCACGAACACGAGGAGGAACAGGGCGACCGGCTCGTCGGCCAGCACCGCCAGGGCCGGCCAGCCGACGAGCAGCGGCGGACCGCCGACCGCGATGACCGGGCCGGGACGCCGGTCGGACAGCCGGCCGGCGACGGTGACGCCCGCGAAGGAGCCGGCGCCGAAGAGCACCAGGGCCACGGAGACCCACAGCTCGCCCAGCCCGGCGGTACCGGTCACCACGGGGGCCAGGAAGGTGAGGCTCCCGAACGTCGCCGCGTTCACCAGCGCGCCGAGCAGCATCACCAGGACCAGCCGCGGCCCGGCGAGCTGGGCGAGCTCCGTCCGCAGGGCCGGCCTGTCCGCCGCCTCGTCCTCGTCGCGTCCCGCCGGGATCCCCTTCAGGATGCCGAGGGCCGCGGGCAGGCAGAGAGCGGCGACGGCCCAGAACGCCGCCCGCCAGCCGAGCAGTGTGCCGAGCACCGACCCGCCGGGGACACCGGCGATCATGGCCACCGTCGTGCCGGACAGCAGCACGGCCAGCGCGCGTCCCTTCCTGTCGGGAGGGACCAGCGTGGCGGCAGCCGTCAGGGCGACGGCGAGGAACCCCGCGTTCGCGAGCGCGGCGACGACCCGGGTGGCGAACAGGACGGGGAAGCTCGTGGTGACGGCACCCACGGCGTGCGCCGCCGCGAAGGCGAGGACGAACCCGAGAAGGCCGGCGTGCCTGGGCCAGCCTCGGGCGAGCGCGGCCACCAGGGGGGCGCCGACGACCATGCCGATCGCGAAGGCCGAGGTGAGGAGGCCGGCTGTTCCGACCGTGACGTCGAGATCCGAGGCGATGTCCGGCAGGAGGCCGGCGAGCATGAACTCCGAGGTGCCCATGGCGAAGACCGCCAGGGCGAGGAGGTACAGCGGGAGAGGCATCGAGTGGCTCCGGGGTGAGGAGAGGCACGAGAAGGTCTTCTCGTCACCGCGGCCGGCCCCCGGCGCACGCTCGTCCCACCGCGGAACGCGGCGCGACGACAGGGCTGTGGGCTCAGTGGTTCAGGGGGCTGACGGCGTGACCGAAAGCCCCCACCTCGTCCGACTCAGGACTCGACATGGCCCGCACGCTACCCGACCGGCCCCCGTCGGGGCACCGTGGTTTCCCCGGCGGCGGCCCGTGTCACCGGCGTCACGTCCCGCAAGCGGTCAACCGTCCGAGGCCAGGGTGCGCAGGACGCAGAACTCGCTGCCCCCGGGGTCGGACATGACCACCCAGCTCCGGTCCGGGCCCTGGCCCACATCCGTTCTGGTGCCGCCGAGGCCGAGCAGTCCGGTCACCTCGTCGTCGGTGCTGCCGTCGATCGGGCTGACGTCGAAGTGGAGCCGGTTCTCCACGGCCTTGCCCCCGGGACACCCGGATGGCCGGCAGGGTGGGCGGCATCCGGCCAGAAGGCCACCGGCGCGCGGGCATTCGAGGGCATCCGGCGGCCCAATCGGGTCACATGCGGTCAGAACGCGTTCCCGTGAGGGTGCTTGCCGGGACGATGCGGCGAGGACCGCGACCGACGCGGGCCGCAGCCTCTCCGTCCTGGGAGGACTCCATGAGACAACGCGCAGCCGTGCTGTGCGGTGCCGCCGTCATCGCGGCCGGCGCCTTCGCGGCCGTCCCCGCCGAGGCCGGCGCCCCGCTGCCCGCGAACCCTCCGCGCGCCGCGGGGATCGACTGGAAGGCGTGCGGGACGGCCGACTACCCGGCACTGCAGTGTGCGTCGCTCACGGTGCCGCTCGACCACGCCCGCCCGGGCGGGAAGCGGATCACCCTGGCGCTGTCCCGTGTCCCGCACACCGCGAAGACCTACCAGGGCCCGCTGCTGGTCAACCCCGGTGGCCCCGGCGGCAGCGGTCTGACGCTCGCCGGGTTCGTGGCGTCCTCGCTGCCCAAGGAGGTGGCCGCCCGGTACGACGTCATCGGCTTCGACCCGAGGGGCGTCGGCAGGAGCGAGCCGGCCCTGGACTGCCGGCCGGGTCACTTCGACGCGGTGCGCCCCGACTCCGTGCCGTCCTCGCCGGCCGTCGAGCAGGCCAACCTCACCCGCGCGAAGTCCTTCGCCCAGGCCTGCGGCAAGAAGTACGCGGACGTCCTGCCCCACATCGACACCGTCGACGCCGCGCGGGACGTCGACGCGATCCGCGCGGCGCTCGGCTCGGAGAAGATCAACTACTTCGGCTACTCCTACGGCACCTACCTGGGCGCCGTCTACGCCAAGCTCTACCCGGAGCGGGTACGGCGCCTGGTCCTGGACTCGGTCGTCGACCCGGCCGACGTCTGGTACGACGCCAACCTCAACCAGGACCACGCCTTCAACGACCGCCACCGCGCCTTCCTGGCCTGGATCGCGAAGAACCACTCGGCGTACGGGCTCGGCACCGACCCGGAGCGGATCGAGGCCGCGTGGTACGCGATGCGGACGGCGCTCGCGAAGAGTCCGGCCGGTGGCAGGGTGGGTGCCGCGGAGCTGGAGGACACCTTCGTGCCGGGCGGCTACTACAACGGCTACTGGCCCTACCTGGCGGAGGCGTTCGCGGCGTACGTGAACGACGGGAACACCGGCCCGCTCGTCGAGGCGTACGAGAACTTCGGCGCCCAGGACGCCTCCGACGACAACGGCTACAGCGTCTACACCTCGGTGCAGTGCCGCGACGCCCGCTGGCCGCGCGACTGGGACCGGTGGCGCGAGGACAACTGGGATGCGCACGGGAAGGCGCCGTTCATGACCTGGCACAACGCCTGGTACAACGCGCCGTGCGCCTTCTGGCCGACGGACTCGCGGCAGCCGGTGGACGTCGCCAACCAGCAGCTGCCGCCGGCGCTGATCCTCCAGGCGACGGGGGACGCGGCCACCCCGTACGAGGGCGGTGTCACGATGCACCGGCTGCTGCGCGGCTCCAGCCTGGTCGTCGAGGAGGGCGGCGGCAACCACGGCATCACGCTGAGCGGGAACGCCTGTCTGGACGGGCACCTGGCCGCCTATCTGACCGACGGCACCGTGCCGCGCGGCGACGGCGAGGCCGACGCCGTGTGCGCGACGCTGCCCGACCCGAAACCGCTGGAGTCGAAGGCGGCGTCGACGTCCTCACGCGGCTCCACGCTGCACGGCCTGCTCGGCTTCCGGGGCTGAGCGGCCCGGGCCCCGGCGCCCCGAGCCTCCTGACGGGCCGTCGGGGACACTGTCAGTGCCGTGGTCCACCATGGGGGCATGAGTGAACCGACCAGGATCTCCGCGCCCGACGGTGTCGCCCCCGCCACCCAGTACAGTCACGTCGTCCTCGGCACGGGACGGTTCGTGGCCGTCTCCGGCCAGCTCGCGCTGGACGAGGACGGCAAGCTCGTCGGCGAGGGCGACGCCACGGCCCAGGCCCGCCAGGTCTTCGAGAACCTGCGGCGCTGCCTGGCCGCGGCCGGCGCCGGCTTCGACGACGTGGTGAAACTGACCTACTTCGTCACGGACATGGCGCACATGCCCGCGATCCGCGCGGCGCGCGCCGAGCACATACCCGACGACCGGCTGCCGGCCGCCTCGGCGGTGCAGGTCGCCTCGCTGGTGCGGCCCGAGTTCCTGATGGAGATCGAGGCGTTCGCGGTCATCGCCCCGTGAGCGGGCCGCGCGTGCGGGAGATGACGCTCGCCGACTGCGACCGTGTGTCCGAGATCCGCATCCGGGGCCGGCAGTCGGCGTACCGGGGACTGATGCCGCAGCCGTATCTCGACGGACTCAGTGTCACCGAGGACGCCGAGCGGCGCCGCGCCCTCTTCGCCCGGGCCCCGGCAGGGCTGGTGAACCTGGTCGCGGAGGACGGCTCCGGCGACGTCGTCGGCTGGGCCTGCCACGGGCCGTACCGGGACGGCGAAGTGCGCACCGACGACGCCGAGTTGTACGCGATATACGTCGACACCGGGCGTTTCGGCAGTGGTACCGGGCAGGCCCTGCTCCGGGAGTCGGTACGCCGGTGCGCCGCCGCCGGGCACCCGCGCATGCTGCTGTGGGTGCTCGAGGGCAACGCCCGCGCCCGGCGTTTCTACGAGCGGGCCGGCTTCCGGGCCGACGGCGCCGTGGAGTCGTCCGACGTGGACGGGATCGCGGTGCCCGAGGTGCGGTACGTCAGGTCGCTCACCGGCTGACGGCGCGCACCGGCCGGCGGTTCACCGCTGTCCCGGGATCCGCGCCAGCGCCCGTACCGCCGCCTCGGCCAGGGCCGGGTGGGCGAGGGCGTCCTTCAGCACGGGCGCGGCCCGTTCGTCGCCGAGCGCGCCGAGCCCTTCGACGCAGGCCAGCGCCACGCGCCGGTACGGGTCGTGCGGGTGCAGCCGGCGCCGCAGGGTGGTGATCAGCGCGGGCACCGCCTCCGGGGCGCGCAGCTCCACCAGCAGGCGCACCGGGTGCAGGGCGTAGGCGACGCGCAGTTCGTTGGTGGCGAGGGCTGCGGCGGCGCGGGCGGTGCGCGGGTCGCCGAGCCGGGCGAGGGCGTGGGCGGCCGAGGCGCAGCGCGGTGGGTCGCGGTGGTTGAGGAGCAGCACGAGGGACTCGAAGGCCCGCCCGTCCCCCGCCAGCCCCAGCCGGAACGCGGCCAGCTCCCGGGTCCACAGCGGCTGTCCGGGCTCGGTGAGCACCGCGGCCAGTTCGTCGCGGTCCCCGGTCGCCGCGAGCCGGCCGAACACCGCCACGGCGTCCGGTGCGCCGGAGGCCGCCGCCTCGGTCCGTAAGCGTTCCGTGAGCGATCGCACCTCTTCGTCCATGTCACCGAGGTTAGGCGGGTCACTCGCGGTGTGGGACCTACATCACGAACACCGGGGGCTGGCGCGCTCGTTACCCGCGAGTTAATCTCAGACGAGCGGGTCACCCACCCGCAGCACTCCTCACGACGGTCTGGTGACGCGGCCTTCGTGAGGGCAGTTCAGTCGGTTCGGTGCCTCGGGCACCGCAGTGCGACCCGGCCTCGGGACAGGGCCGGTCGGACCCCGCCGCCGCCCGGGCGTGTGCACGCCCTGCGGACGGCACCGGACGTGTGCGCCGGCAGCCCGGCGACACCCGCGCTCCGCACGCTCCACTCCGTACGCACCCGGTGCGCCGCTCGGCGCGCCCGGGCGTTCCGTCGTCACCCTCATTCCTGGAGTCCCGCGATGGCCGCTCCCCTGTCCGACACCCCTCTGTCCCCGCTCCGCACCGTCGCCGTCGTCGGCCTCGGCACGATGGGCACCGGCATCGCCGAGGTCCTGGCCCGGGCCGGCCGTGACGTGGTCGGCATCGACGTCGGCGAGGCGCAGACGGCGAAGGCCGTCGCCGCGCTGGAGGCGTCCACCGCCCGTGCCGTGGAGCGCGGACGCCTGACCGGGCGGGAGCGCGCCGACGCCCTCGCCCGGGTCCGTACCGCCACCGACCTGCGGGCCGCGGCCGACGCCGACCTCGTCATCGAGGTGGCGCCGGAGTCGTACGAGATCAAGCAGCAGATCTTCCGGGAGCTGGACGGGATCGTGCGTCCCGAGACGATCCTGGCGACCGGCACCAACGCGCTGTCGGTGACGCGGCTGGCCGCCGATTCGGCCCGTCCGGAGCGGGTGCTGGGCCTGCACTTCTTCAACCCGGCACCGGCGATGAGGCTGGTCGAGGTCGTCTCCTCGGTGCTGACGGCGCCGGCCGCCGTCACGGCGGTCACCGATCTCGCGCTGGACCTCGGCAAGGAGCCCGTCGCGGTGGGCGACCGGCCCGGTTTCGTGGCCGACGGGCTGCTGTTCGGGTACCTCAACCAGGCCGCGGCGATGTACGAGGCGAACTACGCCTCCCGCGAGGACATCGACGCCGCGATGCGGCTCGGCTGCGGGCTGCCGATGGGTCCGCTGGCGCTGCTGGACCTGATCGGCGTGGACACCGCGCGCACGGTCCTGGAGGCCATGTACTCCGCCTCCCACGATCGTCTGCAGGCCCCCGCGCCCATCCTGAAGCAGCTCAGCGAGGCCGGTCTGACCGGCCGCAAGGCGGGGCGCGGCTTCTACACGTACGAGGCGCCCGGCAGCGCGGTCGTCGTGCCGGACGCCCTGACCCCGCGCGCGAGCCGGACCCCGGTCGCGGGCCGTCCCGTGCGCTCCGTAGGCGTCGCGGGTTCGGGCACCATGGCGTCCGGCATCGCGGAGGTGTTCGCCAAGGCCGGGTACGAGGTCGTCCTCGCCGCCCGCAGCGCGGAGAAGGCGCGGACGGCCAAGGCCCGCATCGGCACGTCCCTGGCACGCGGCGTCGACAAGGGCAGGCTCACCGCCGAGGCCGCCGCCGAGACGCTGGAGCGGATCACGCCGACGGGGACGTACGACGACTTCGCCGACGTCGAGCTGGCCGTGGAGGCGGTCGCGGAGGACCTGGAGGTCAAGCGGCAGCTGTTCGCCACGCTGGACAAGGTCTGCAAGCCCGGCGCGGTGCTGGCCACCACCACCTCGTCCCTGCCCGTCGTCGCCTGCGCCCGCGCCACCTCGCGCCCGCAGGACGTGATCGGCATGCACTTCTTCAACCCGGCGCCCGCGATGAAACTGGTCGAGGTGGTCCGCACCGTGCTCACGGCGGACGACGTGCACGCCACCGTCCGCGAGGTGTGCGCCGAGGTCCGCAAGCACGCCGTGGACTGCGGCGACCGGGCCGGGTTCATCGTGAACGCGCTGCTGTTCCCGTACCTCAACAACGCGGTGAAGATGGTGCAGGAGCACTACGCGACGCTCGACGACATCGACGCGGCGATGAAGCTGGGCGGCGGCTATCCGATGGGCCCCTTCGAGCTGCTGGACGTGGTCGGGCTGGACGTGTCGCTGGCCATCGAGAAGGTGCTGCACCGCGAGTTCCGCGACCCGGGGCTGGCGCCGGCGCCGCTGCTGGAGCACCTGGTGGCCGCGGGCTGCCTCGGCCGCAAGACGGGCCGCGGCTTCCGCGAGCATGCCCGCCGCTGAGCCCGGTCCCGGCGACCGGTTCCGGTCCGAGGAGGACTGGGGCGGACTGCTCGGTCCGGCCGGGTCTCCCCCGCCCCCGGCGGGCGGGGGAATCCCCGGTCATGCGCATCAAGCTGCGCACATGCAGTACGTTCGGTTCATGTCCCAGCCCGCCAAGTCCTCACGTACACCAGCTACGCCCGACGCGCCGGAGAGCGCGGCCGGCAGCCGAGCCGCCGCCCAGCGGCTCAAAATGCGCCGGGAACTGGCGGCCGCGGCGATGGAGCTGTTCGCGACCAAGGGGTACGAGGCGACCACCGTCGACGAGATCGCGGCCGCGGCCGGCGTCGCCCGCCGTACCTTCTTCCGTCACTTCCGCTCCAAGGAAGAGGCGATCTTCCCGGACCACGACGACACCCTGGTCCGCGCCGAGGCCGTGCTCAACGCGGCGCCGGCGCACGAGCATCCGCTCGACACGGTGTGCCGCGGCATCAAGGAAGTCATGAAGATGTACGCGGCCCGGCCGGAGATCTCGGTCGCCCGCTACAAGCTGACGCGCGAGGTGCCCACCCTGCGCGAGGCGGAGATCGCGTCGGTGGCCCGCTACGAGCGCCTCTTCACCCGCTATCTGCTCGGCCACTTCGACGAGCACGCGCACGACGACGACGCCAACGACGACCCGCTGCTGGCGGAGGTCGCCGCGTCCGCCGTGGTCACCGCCCACAACCACGTCCTGCGGCGCTGGCTGCGGGCGGGCGGTCAGGGCGACGTGGAGGCGCAGCTCGACCACGCCTTCGCGATCGTGCGCAAGACGTTCGGCACGGGCATCGGCGCCGGGCGCGGTACGGCGTCCTCGCGGCCGGCGTCCTCCGCGGCCTCCGTGGAGGGCGAGGTGCTGGTGACGATCGCCCGCACCGACGCCCCGCTGCACGAGATCATGCGCACCATCGAGCAGACGCTCAAGGAGCGCTGAGCCGCCTCTTCCCCTCCACGACGTCCCTTCCGCTCTGTGACGACGGCCACCCACCGGGTGGCCGTTTTTGCAGGTCGGCGCCCCTTTTCCACCCCTTGCGGGACCCCGTTCGATCGATCATCGCTCATCTGTTACGTAAAGATTTCATCTGAGTGCAGTTTCTGGCACTCAGTGCCTTGCGGGGTGACACGCGGTGTCATACGTTGAAGGTGTCCGGGCTGTCCCCGCACCCATCCCCTGCGCGCCCGGCGCCTGCGTCACAGGCACTTTCACCGACCCTCTGCAGCACCGACGTACCCATCGGCGCCCCTCCCTCAGGGCGCTCACCGCCGGAGGCAACACCGTGACCGTGAAGGACATCCTGGACGCGATCCAGTCGCCCGAATCCACGCCGGCCGACATCGCCGCACTGCCGCTCCCCGAGTCGTACCGCGCGATCACCGTGCACAAGGACGAGACCGAGATGTTCGCGGGCATGGAGACCCGCGCCAAGGACCCGCGCAAGTCGATCCACCTCGACGAGGTGCCGCTGCCCGAGCTGGGCCCGGGCGAGGCCCTGGTGGCCGTCATGGCCTCCTCGGTCAACTACAACTCGGTGTGGACCTCGATCTTCGAGCCGCTGTCGACGTTCGGCTTCCTGGAGCGCTACGGCCGCACCAGCGAGCTGGCCAAGCGCCACGACCTGCCGTACCACATCATCGGTTCCGACCTGGCCGGCGTCGTCCTGCGCACCGGCCCGGGCGTCAACGCCTGGCGGCCCGGCGACGAGGTCGTCGCGCACTGCCTCTCCGTGGAGCTGGAGTCGTCCGACGGCCACAACGACACGATGCTCGACCCCGAGCAGCGCATCTGGGGCTTCGAGACCAACTTCGGCGGTCTCGCCGAGATCGCGCTGGTCAAGTCCAACCAGCTGATGCCCAAGCCGGGCCACCTCAGCTGGGAGGAGGCCGCGGCCCCGGGCCTGGTCAACTCCACCGCCTACCGCCAGCTGGTCTCCCGCAACGGCGCCCAGATGAAGCAGGGCGACAACGTCCTGATCTGGGGCGCGAGCGGCGGCCTCGGCTCCTACGCCACCCAGTTCGCGCTGGCCGGCGGCGCCACCCCGATCTGCGTCGTCTCCAGCGAGCAGAAGGCGGACATCTGCCGGTCGATGGGCGCCGAGCACATCATCGACCGCAACGCCGAGGACTACCGGTTCTGGAAGGACGAGAACACCCAGGACCCGAAGGAGTGGAAGCGCTTCGGCAAGCGCATCCGCGAGTTCACCGGCGGCGAGGACATCGACATCGTCTTCGAGCACCCCGGCCGCGAGACCTTCGGCGCCTCCGTCTACGTCACCCGCAAGGGCGGCACCATCACCACGTGCGCCTCGACCTCGGGCTACATGCACGAGTACGACAACCGCTACCTGTGGATGTCGCTGAAGCGCATCATCGGCTCCCACTTCGCCAACTACCGCGAGGCATGGGAGGCCAACCGCCTCATCGCCAAGGGAAAGATCCACCCCACGCTCTCCAAGGTGTACTCCCTGGAGGACACCGGCCAGGCGGCGTACGACGTCCACCGCAACCTCCACCAGGGCAAGGTCGGGGTGCTGTGCCTGGCCCCGGAGGAGGGCCTGGGCGTGCGCGACGAGGAGATGCGCGCCCGGCACCTCGACGCCATCAACCGCTTCCGGAACGTCTGAGGAGCGCCGCATGACTGAGCGTCAGCCCGCTGAGGGCAAGCGGGAGAAGGACCGGCCGTGGCTCATGCGCACGTACGCCGGTCACTCCACGGCCGAGGCGTCCAACGAGCTGTACCGGCGCAACCTCGCCAAGGGCCAGACGGGTCTGTCGGTCGCCTTCGACCTGCCGACCCAGACCGGGTACGACTCCGACCACGTCCTCGCCCGCGGCGAGGTCGGCCGGGTCGGCGTGCCGGTCGCGCACCTCGGTGACATGCGCCGGCTGTTCCAGGACATCCCCCTGGAGCAGATGAACACCTCGATGACCATCAACGCCACGGCCATGTGGCTGCTGGCGCTCTACCAGGTCGTCGCCGAGGAGCAGGGCGCGGACCTCACCAAGCTCCAGGGCACGACCCAGAACGACATCGTCAAGGAGTACCTGTCCCGCGGGACGCACGTCTTCCCGCCGGGACCGTCGCTCCGGCTGACGACGGACATGATCGCGTACACGGTCTCCCACCTGCCGAAGTGGAACCCGATCAACATCTGCAGCTACCACCTGCAGGAGGCGGGCGCCACGCCGGTGCAGGAGATCGCGTACGCGATGTCCACCGCGATCGCCGTGCTCGACGCGGTGCGCGACAGCGGCCAGGTGCCCCAGGAACGCATGGGCGACGTCGTCGGCCGCATCTCCTTCTTCGTGAACGCGGGCGTCCGCTTCATCGAGGAGATGTGCAAGATGCGGGCCTTCGGACGGATCTGGGACCGCATCACTCGTGAGCGGTACGGCATCGAGAACCCCAAGCACCGCCGCTTCCGCTACGGCGTCCAGGTCAACTCCCTCGGTCTCACCGAGGCCCAGCCGGAGAACAACGTCCAGCGGATCGTCCTGGAGATGCTGGCGGTCACCCTCTCCAAGGACGCCCGCGCGCGCGCCGTGCAGCTGCCGGCCTGGAACGAGGCTCTCGGCCTGCCCCGCCCCTGGGACCAGCAGTGGTCGCTGCGCATCCAGCAGGTGCTGGCCTACGAGAGCGACCTGCTGGAGTACGACGACCTCTTCGAGGGCTCGAAGGTGGTCGAGGCGAAGGTGGACGAGCTGGTCCGGGAGTCGCTCGCCGAGATCGAGCGCATCCAGGAGATGGGCGGCGCGATGGCCGCCGTCGAGTCCGGTTACCTCAAGTCGCAGCTGGTCGCCTCGCACGCCGAGCGCCGGGCCCGCATCGAGTCGGGCGAGGAGAAGATCATCGGTGTCAACGCCTTCCAGGGCACCGAGCCCAACCCGCTGACCGCCGACCTGGACACCGCGATCGAGACGGTCGACCCGGCGGTGGAGGCCCGCGTCATCGCCTCCCTGCGGAACTGGCGCGACACGCGCTACCAGCCGCCCTTCAACCACCCGCGTCCCTGCAAGGCGCTGGAGAGGCTGAAGGAGGCCGCCAAGGGCACCGACAACCTCATGGAGGCCACCCTGGAGTGCGCCCGCGCCGGTGTCACGACCGGCGAGTGGGCCGGGGCGCTGCGCGAGGTGTTCGGCGAGTTCCGGGCGCCGACCGGGGTGTCGTCCGCGCCGGTGGCGGTCGCCGCCGAGGAGGGCTCGGCCCTGTCCGAGGTGCGCCGGAAGGTGGAGCTGACGGCCCGTGACCTCGGTGTCGGCAAGCTGCGGTTCCTGGTCGGCAAGCCGGGCCTGGACGGCCACTCCAACGGCGCCGAGCAGATCGCCGTGCGGGCCCGCGACGCCGGGTTCGAGGTGGTCTACCAGGGCATCCGGCTCACTCCCGAGCAGATCGTGGACGCCGCCCTCGCCGAGGACGTGCACGCGGTGGGCCTGTCCATCCTGTCCGGCTCGCACGCCCAGCTCGTCCCCGACGTGCTGGAACGCCTCCGTGTGGCCGGTGCCACAGATATACCGGTGATCGCTGGTGGCATCATCCCGAACGGTGACGCCGAAGAGCTGCGGGCCGCTGGAGTGGCCGCGGTCTTCACCCCGAAGGACTTCGACATCACCGGCATCATCGGCCGGATCGTCGACGAGATCCGGAACGCCAACAAGCTCGACCCCCTGGAGGTCCCCGCATGACGACAGTCGACCGCCTTCGCCCCCGCCGCTCCTGCCTGGCGGTCCCGGGAAGCAACCCGCGCTTCCTGGAGAAGGCCCAGGGCCTCCCCGCCGACCAGGTCTTCCTGGACCTGGAGGACGCCTGCGCGCCGCTCGCCAAGCCCGAGGCCCGGCACACGATCGTGAAGTTCCTCAACGAGGGCGACTGGACCGGCAAGACCCGCGTCGTGCGCGTCAACGACTGGACCACCGAGTGGACGTACCGCGACGTCGTGACCGTCGTCGAGGGCGCCGGCCCGAACCTCGACTGCATCATGCTGCCGAAGGTGCAGAACGCCCAGCAGGTCGTGGCGCTCGATCTCCTCCTCACCCAGATCGAGAAGACGATGGGCTTCGAGGTCGGCCGCATCGGCATCGAGGCGCAGATCGAGAACGCGCAGGGTCTGAACAACGTCAACGAGATCGCGCAGGCCAGCCCGCGCATCGAGACCATCATCTTCGGCCCGGCCGACTTCATGGCGTCCATCAACATGAAGTCGCTGGTCGTGGGCGAGCAGCCGCCCGGCTACCCGGCGGACGCCTACCACTACATCCTGATGAAGATCCTGATGGCCGCCCGCGCCAACGACCTCCAGGCCATCGACGGCCCCTACCTCCAGATCCGCAACGTCGACGGCTTCCGCGAGGTCGCCGGCCGCGCCGCCGCGCTCGGCTTCGACGGCAAGTGGGTGCTGCACCCCGGCCAGGTCGACGCCGCCAACGAGGTCTTCTCGCCCTCGCAGGAGGACTACGACCACGCCGAGCTGATCCTGGACGCCTACGAGTACTGCACGTCCGAGGCCGGCGGCAAGAAGGGCTCGGCGATGCTCGGCGACGAGATGATCGACGAGGCCAGCCGCAAGATGGCCCTGGTCATCGCGGGCAAGGGCCGTGCGGCCGGTATGCGGCGCACCAGCAAGTTCGAGACGCCCACCGACTAGAGAGGCCTGAGCGCGATGCAGTTCGGACGCACCTACGAGGAGTTCGAGGTCGGGGCCACGTACAAGCACTGGCCCGGGAAGACGGTCACGGAGTACGACGACCACCTGTTCTGTCTCCTCACCATGAACCACCACCCGCTCCACATGGACACGAACTACGCCGAGAAGACGACGGACTTCGGCAAGAACGTGGTGGTCGGGAACTACGTCTACTCCCTCCTGCTGGGCATGTCCGTGCCGGACATCTCCGGCAAGGCCATCGCCAACCTGGAGATCGAGTCGCTCAAGCACGTGGCACCCACCTTCCACGGCGACACGATCTACGGCCAGACGACCGTGCTCGACAAGTGGCCGTCGAAGTCGAAGAACGACCGCGGCATCGTCCACGTGGAGACCAAGGGCCACAAGCAGGACGGCACGCTGGTCTGCGTCTTCCGCCGCAAGGTGATGGTGCCCACCGAGACGTACATCAAGGAGCGCGGCGGCGAGCAGCCCGGCCGGCCCGAGCTGAAGGAACAGGGGAAGTAGATGAGCCGCCTCGCCCAGACCCACGGCCTCACGGACGTCCAGCGGGAGATCCTCTCCACCGTCCGGGACTTCGTGGACAAGGAGATCATCCCGGTCGCGACCGAGCTGGAGCACCGGGACGAGTACCCGCAGGACATCGTGGACGGGCTGAAGGAGCTGGGCCTGTTCGGCCTGATGATCCCGGAGGAGTACGGGGGCCTGGGCGAGTCGCTCCTGACGTACGCCCTGTGCGTGGAGGAGATCGCCCGCGGCTGGATGTCGGTGTCGGGCATCATCAACACGCACTTCATCGTGGCGTACATGCTCAAGCAGCACGGCACGCGGGAGCAGAAGGAGCACTTCCTGCCCCGCATGGCCGCCGGCGACGTCCGGGGCGCGTTCTCCATGTCGGAGCCGGCGCTCGGCTCCGACGTGTCGGCGATCTCCTCGAAGGCGGTGCGGGACGGCGACGAGTACGTCCTGAACGGCCAGAAGATGTGGCTGACGAACGGCGGCACGTCCTCGCTGGTGGCCGTTCTCGTCAGAAGTGACGAAGGCCACCCCGAGGGAACGGCCCCGCACAAGTCGATGACGACCTTCCTGGTGGAGAAGGAGCCCGGCTTCGGCGAGGTCCGTCCCGGCCTCACCATCCCCGGCAAGATCGACAAGATGGGCTACAAGGGCGTCGACACGACCGAGCTCATCATGGACGGCCTGCGCGTTCCGGCCGACCGGGTGCTCGGCGGGGTCACCGGCCGAGGTTTTTACCAAATGATGGACGGCGTCGAGGTGGGGCGCGTCAATGTGGCGGCGCGTGGCTGCGGTGTCGCTCAGCGTGCCTTCGAGCTGGGTGTCCGGTACGCCCAGCAGCGCCATACTTTCGGCAAGCAGATCGCCCAGCACCAGGCCATCCAGTTCAAGCTGGCCGAGATGGCTACCAAGGTGGAGGCGGCGCATGCGATGATGGTCAACGCTGCACGCAAAAAGGACTCGGGTGAACGAAACGATCTGGAAGCGGGGATGGCCAAGTACCTCGCCTCCGAGTACTGCAAGGAGGTCGTGGAGGACGCCTTCCGGATCCACGGCGGCTACGGCTTCTCCAAGGAGTACGAGATCGAGCGGCTCTACCGCGAGGCTCCGATGCTGCTGATCGGTGAAGGCACCGCTGAGATCCAGAAAATGATCATCGGTCGCAGGCTGCTCGAAGAGTATCGATTCCAGGGTTAGATGTCCGGATACGGGGTGTTTTCTTGGAGAAGAAGGTCACACCCCGTAGGCACTGTTCGGCCGCCGACTCGGCTTCCGGCCTTACCCAGTTGCGGCTGATAGCCGCTACGATCGCCGGAAAGCCGCCGTCCCCCGTCAGAGCGCGGCATCATCCGCTACGAAGGTCATCCATGCCCCACAGCCAAACCTCTGCACCTCGCGACAGCCTCGCCGGCGTACGCCTCGCGCGCGGAGCATCGCCGTGGCTTCTGCCGACCGTCGCCACCGCAGCCGTCAGCCTGCTCCGCGCCCGCCGTTCCGGCGCGGCCAAGGCCGTCGCCGTCCCCGCCACCGCGCTCGCGGCGGGGATGCTGTGGTTCTTCCGCGACCCCGAGCGCGAGATCACCCAGGGCCGGGTCATCTCGCCCGCCGACGGTGTGGTGCAGAGCATCATGCCGTGGAAGGACGGCCGTACCCGCGTCGCGATCTTCATGAGCCCGCTCAATGTCCACGTCAACCGCGCCCCGCTGTCGGGCACGGTGACGTCGGTCGAGCACATCCCCGGTGGTTTCGTTCCCGCCTTCAACAAGGAGAGCGAGAACAACGAGCGGGTGGTGTGGCACTTCGACACCGAGCTCGGTGACATCGAGATGATCCAGATCGCCGGCGCGGTGGCCCGCCGCATCGTTCCCTACCTGCCCCAGGGCACGAAGGTCGAGCAGGGTGAGCGGATCGGTCTGATCCGCTTCGGCTCGCGCGTCGACCTGTACCTGCCGGAAGGCGTGGAGGTCGCGGTCGAGGTGGGGCAGAAGACGGTGGCTGGGGTGACTCGAATTGACCGTGATTGATCCACAGACCCAGGCCGGCTGGGTGCCCGAGGCCGACGAGGTGGACGACGACGAGGAGATGCCGCTCTCGCTTCGCCTGTCGATAGCGGACACCCTCACCCTCGGCAACGCCACGTGCGGCTTCATGGCGGTGTACTTCACCACCACCGGCATCCTGATCCCGCACCTGACGGGCAGCGAGGAGTCGGGCATGGCCCGGCACAGCGCGGCCACCGCGGTCATCCTGATGCTGTGCGCGGCGATCTTCGACCTGTTCGACGGGCTCGTGGCGCGCAAGCTGCGCAGCTCGCCGATGGGCGCCGAGCTGGACAACCTGTCCGACCTGATCAGCTTCGGGCTGGCGCCGGCGTACTTCGTCCTGGTCTACGGGATGGTCGCGCACGACGCGTACCAGCGGGTCGCGGCGGTGGGCGCGATCGTGGTGCTGCTGGCGGTGGTGCTGAGACTCGCGAGATTCTCCTGCGTCACCGTGAAGGACGGCACGTTCCAGGGCATGCCGTCGCCGTTCGGCGCGCTGACGGTGGTCTCGATCGTGCTGCTGGAGCTGCCCTTCGTGGCGACGCTCCTGGCCATCATCGGGACGGCGTGGCTGATGGTGAGCCGGGTCGAGTACCCGAAGCCGCGGGGACGCCTCGCGGTGGCGATGCTGTCGTGGATCGTCCTGTCGATGGGCCTGCTGGCCGCCTGGGCCTTCGACGCGCCGAGCGGGCAGCTGCTGCTGCAGACGGGGTGTGCGCTGCAGCTGGTGATGGGCGCGGTGATCCCGCTGTTCGCGACGGCTCGGCGGGTGAACAACTTCCGTGACAACCGGCGGGAGGCGCGGGCCGCGCAGTTGCCGTGACCTTGCGTGTGAGGGCCCCGAACCCGAGTTGGGTTCGGGGCCCTTTCGCATGTCCGCGCCCGGCGCTGGTGCGGGCCTCGCTGGGGCTCCGGCCCCCAGCCCCCCGACCTATGCCCACCCACCACCCGACTCGGTGGGCTTGAAAGGGGCCGCAACGGCCCACCCAGCCCGTCCGGCGATTGAGGACGAGGCCGTTCAGGCCGAACGGGGGTATGGGGGCGGAGCCCCCAGCGGCGGGAAGGGGAAGGGGCGACGGGGGCAGGACTCCCCTACGCCAGGAAGTCCCGGGCGATGCGCTCCGCGACCCGCTCCAGGATGGGCCCCGCATCCGCGATGCACTTCGCCACGTCCGGCTCCTCGTCCGTCAGCGGGTACGCCCGCCGGATCCCGGCCCGCCCCAGCGCCTCCGCCGGCAGCGCCAGCCGCCCGCACACCGCGACGACCTCCTTGCCCGCGGCCCGCGCGGCCGCCGCGACACCGGCCGGTGCCTTCCCGTGCAGGGTCTGCTCGTCCAGCGAGCCCTCCCCCGTGATCACGAGCTCGGCCCGCTCCAGCGCCGGCGCGAAGCCCAGCACGTCCAGCATCACCTCGATGCCGGCCCGGAACCGCGCCCCGAGCAGCAGCGCGCCGTAGCCGATGCCGCCCGCGGCGCCCGCGCCCGGCGAGGCCGCGTACTCGGCGGCCCGCGCGCCCACCGTCCCCTCCAGCACCTTCGCGAAGTGCGCGAGGGCCGCGTCCAGCGTCTCCACGTCCTCCGGGGAGGCGCCCTTCTGCGGGCCGTAGACGGCCGGGGCGCCCTTGGGCCCGGTCAGCGGATTGTCGACGTCGCTCGCGAGCACCAGCTCGACGTCCGCGAGCCGCGGGTCCAGACCGGACAGATCGGCCGAGGCGGCGTCGGCGAGGCCCCCGCCGCCCGGCGCCACCGGCTCACCGTCCTCACGCAGGAACCGCGCGCCCAGCGCGGACAGCATGCCCGCGCCACCGTCCGTGGTCGCGCTGCCGCCGACCCCGAACACGATCGTCCGCGCGCCCGCGTCCAGCGCGGCCCGCAGCAGCTCCCCCGAGCCGTACGTGGAGGCGGTCAGCGGGGCCAGGACACCGGCGGGCAGCCGCTGCAGCCCGCTCGCCTCGGCCATCTCCACGACGGCGGTGTCACCGCGCAGCGCGAACGCCGCCGTCACCTCGTCGCCGAGGGGCCCGGCGACCCGTACCTCCCGGCGTTCGAACCCGGCCGCGACCGCCGCGGCCACGGTGCCGTCGCCACCGTCGGCCACGGGCAGCGCCTCGACGTCGACGCCCGGCACGATGCGGCGCAGCCCGGCCGCGACCCGCTCGGCGACCTCGACGGCCGTCAGCGAGCCCTTGAACTTGTCCGCGGCGACGAGCACCCTGCGGGTCCCGTCCACTGCAGCGTCAGCCACCTTGTCTCCCCTTGCTCTTCGAGCCTTGCGCACGTCAAGGCAGTCGCGCCGCTGCGACCATAACCGGCGCACGCCCCCGCCGTCATGCCCCGCCCGCTCCGTGGAACGCCCCGGCGGACGGACATACCCTGCCAGGATGACGACGCTCGACTACGCCACGTACATCGCCGGACTCCCCCGCGTGCTCGCCGGGGCCGCCGTGCTGTTCCGGGACGCCGCGGGCAGCGTGCTGCTCGTGGAGCCGAACTACCGGGAGGGCTGGATACTGCCGGGCGGCACCATCGAGTCGGACGACGGCGAGACCCCGCGCCAGGGCGCCCGGCGCGAGACCCTGGAGGAGATCGGGCTGGACGTCCCGCCCGGCCGGCTGCTCGCGGTGGACTGGGTGCCGGGGACCGGCCGGCCGCCGCTGGTGTCGTACCTCTACGACGGCGGGGTCCTCGGCGAGGACGACCTCAAGGCGATCCGCCTCCAGGAGGAGGAGCTGCTGTCCTGGCGGCTGGTGCCGCGCGCGGACCTGGGCGACCATCTCATCGGCCCCCTGCATGGCCGCGTGCTGGCCGCGCTGGACGTCCTGGAGGACGGCTCCGGCACCGCGGAGCTGGAGAACGGTGTCCGGGTCGGCCGGTAGGAAGCCGCGCCCGCACCGGGCCGGTCCTAGGCCGCGGCAGGCAACGTTTACCCGGTGAGGAGCGGCGTCCGGCGCGTGCTCTGGGGGTCCCCCCGGCCGGAGGCTGGGAGAGTGCCGGCCGGAAGCCCTCGTACTGTGGACGCACTCGGGCTTTCGGCCGGTGCGGCGAGTGGGGGCACCCCCTCCGGGGGAGCGTGCCGGGCGTCGCGACGGGACGCACGTCGCCTGTCGCGGCACTAGAACAGCGCCGCCCCCGCCGTCCCGCGTTCGAAGTCCAGCAGGCGCTGCTTGCGGTCCAGGCCGCCGCCGTAGCCGGTGAGACCGCCGCTCGCGCCGATGACGCGGTGGCAGGGGACGATGATGCCGATCGGGTTGCGGCCGTTGGCGAGGCCGACGGCGCGGGAGGCGGTGGGGTTGCCGAGGGCGGCGGCGAGTTCGCCGTAGGTGCGGGTCTCGCCGTAGGGGATCCTCCGGAGCTGGTCCCAGACCGTGCGCTGGAAGGGGGTGCCGTTCAGGCGGAGGTCGAGGGTGAAGTCCGTCAGTTCCCCGGCGAAGTACGCCGCCAGTTGCTCCTCCGCCTCGGCGAACGGACCGTCGTCGGCCGTTCCGAAGGTCTCCTCCGGCGGGCGGTGGCGCTGGTCGGTCATGTAGAGGCCGCACAGGACGCCGTCCTCGGCGACCAGGGTGAGGGGGCCGTAGGGGCTGTCGGTCACGGTGTGCTGTTTCACGTCGGTACCTCGCGCGGGCTCAAGCGGGCAGGAAGTTGATCGGGTGGCTGTCGGTCGCCCACAGGTACTGGACCGCGTACGCCCGCCAGGGCCGCCAGGCCGCCGCGCGGGCGGTGAGCGCCGCCGGGGTGGAGGGCAGGCCCAGGTCGCGGGCGGCGCGGCGGACGCCGAGGTCGGTGGGGAGGAAGGCGTCGGGGTCGCCGAGGGCGCGCATCGCGATGACGTCGGCGGTCCAGGGGCCGAAGCCGGGGAGGGCGAGGAGACGGGCGCGGGTCTCCGCCCGGTCGGTCTCGACGCCGAGGTTGAGCGAGCCGTCGGCGAGGTGGCCGACGAGGGTGGTGAAGGTGGTGCGGCGGGTGCGGGGCATCGCCAGCGTGTCCGGGTCCACCTCGGCCAGGGCCCGCGCCGACGGGAAGAGGTGGGTCAGGCCGCCCTCGGGGTCGTCGACCGGGTCGCCGTGTGCCGTGACCAGGCGGGCCGCGTGGGTGCGGGCGGCGGCGGTGGAGACCTGCTGGCCGAGGACGGCCCGTACGGCGAACTCCGCCTCGTCGACCGTGCGCGGGACGCGGCGGCCCGGCGCCTTGTCGACCAGCGGTGCGAGCAGCGGGTCGGTGCGCAGCTGGTCGTCGACGGCCGTCGGGTCGGCGTCCAGGTCGAGCAGTCGGCGGCAGCGGCTGATGGCGACGGTCAGGTCGCGCGGGTCGGTGAGGGTGAGGCGGCAGCCGATGTGGTCGGGGTTCGGGGTGAGGGCCACGACGCCGTGGCCGTAGGGGAGGCGCAGGGTGCGGCGGTAGGCGCCGTCCCGCCACTCCTCCACGCCGGGTACGGCGGTGGCGGCGAGGTGGCCGAAGAGGTTGTCGGGGTTGAGGGGGGCGCGGAAGGGGAGGCGGAGGGTCAGCGCGCCGGGGGTGCCGGCCGGCCGGTCCTTGGGTGAGCGGCGGGCGCGCAGTTCGCTCGGGGAGAGGGCGAAGACCTCGCGGACCGTGTCGTTGAAGGTGCGCACGGAGGAGAAGCCGGCCGCGAAGGCGATGTCCGCCATCGGCAGCGGGGTCGTCTCGATGAGCAGGCGGGCGGTCTGGGCGCGCTGCGCGCGGGCGAGGGCGAGAGGGCCCGCGCCCAGCTCGGCGAGCAGCTGGCGTTCGATCTGCCGGGTGCTGTAGCCGAGGCGGGCGGCGAGGCCGGGGACGCCCTCGCGGTCCACGACGCCGTCGGCGATCAGGCGCATGGCGCGGGCGGTGAGGTCGGCCCGCTGGTTCCACTCGGGGGAACCGGGGCTGGTGTCCGGACGGCAGCGCTTGCACGCCCGGAACCCGGCCTGCTGGCAGGCCGCCGCGCTCGGGTAGAAGGTCATGTTCGCCGGTTTGGGCGGCACCACCGGGCAGCTGGGCCGGCAGTAGATGCCGGTCGTCAGGACGGCGGTGAAGAACCAGCCGTCGAAGCGCGCGTCCTTCGACCGGACGGCGCGCACGCAGCGCTCGGTGTCGGTGTGCATTCCCGTCTGCATGCGTCCAGGATGGTCCACCGGACGGGCCGGGGCTGGCGAGAATCCGACATGGACCTCACGTTTCCTGGGCCCCGCCGGATCGCCACGCGGACTCGCGCAGCAGCCGCAGCCCGTTGAGGCCGACCAGCACGGTCGAGCCCTCGTGTCCGGCGACGCCGAGCGGCAGCGGGAGGTGGCCGATCAGGTCCCACAGGACGAGCGCGGTGATGAAGGTGCCGGCGATGACCAGGTTCTGCAGCACCAGCCGGCGGGCGCGCCGGGACAGGCGTACGACCGCGGGCACGGCCGTCAGCTCGTCGCGGACCACGACGGCGTCCGCGGTCTCCAGGGCCAGGTCGGAGCCCGCGCGGCCCATGGCGATGCCGGTGTGGGCGGCGGCGAGGGCGGGGGCGTCGTTGACGCCGTCGCCGACGAAGAGGACCTTGCGGCCGGCCCTCTCCATCGCCCGTACGGCTTCGACCTTGCCGTCGGGCAGCAGGCCGGCGCGGACGTCGGTGATGCCGGTGGCGTCGGCCACGCGGGCGGCGGCGGGCGCGTTGTCGCCGGTGAGCAGGGCGGGGGCGGTACCGGTGAGGGCGGTGAGCGCGGCGGTGGCCCCGGCGGCGTCGGCGCGCAGGCGGTCGGTGAGGGCGAGGGTGCCGAGCGGGGTGCCGTCGCGGGTGACCCGGACGGTGGTCTCGGCGCCCTCGGGTTCCTCGGCGCGGCCGACGTGGACCTCGTGGCCGTCGACGACCGCGGTGACGCCGTGTCCCGGGGTCGCGGTGAAGTCCTGGGCGGGTGCGACGCGCAGGCCGCGCGCGCGGGCGGCGGCGACGATCGCGCGGGCCAGCGGGTGCTCGCTGGGGTGTTCGGCGGCGGCCGCGAGGGCGAGGAGGGCGTCCTCGTCGAGGCCGGCGCCGGGCAGGGGGCGCACGGCGGTCACCTCGGGGGTGCCCTCGGTGAGGGTGCCGGTCTTGTCGAGGGCGGCGGCGTCGATCTCGCCGAGGCGTTCCATGGCGACCGCCGACTTCACGAGGACGCCGTGGCGGCCGGCGTTGGCGATGGCGGACAGCAGGGGCGGCATCGTGGCGAGGACGACCGCGCAGGGCGAGGCGACGATCATGAAGGTCATGGCGCGCAGCAGGGCGTCGGTGAGGTCGGCGCCGAAGGCGAGGGGGACGCCGAAGACGGCGAGGGTGGCGGCCACCACGCCGACCGCGTAGCGCTGCTCGATCTTCTCGATGAACAGCTGCGTGGGCGCCTTGGTGCGGGACGCCTCCTCGACCAGGGTGACGATGCGGGCGATCACCGAGTCGGCGGGGTCGCGGCCGACGCGGACGCGCAGGGCGCCGGTGCCGTTGAGGGTGCCGGCGAAGACGTCGTCGCCGGGGCGCTTGAGGACCGGGAGGGACTCGCCGGTGATGGTGGCCTGGTCGACCTCGCCGGTGCCGTCGGTCACCGTGCCGTCGGCGCCGATCCGCTCGCCGGGCCGGACCAGGAGCACGTCGCCGACGGCGAGGTCGGCGGTCGGGACGGTCTCCTCGCGGTCCCCGGTGAGCCGGGTCGCGGTGGTGGGCGCGAGGTCGAGCAGGCCGCGCACGGAGTCGGCGGTGCGGGCGGTGGCCAGGGCCTCCAGGGCACCGGAGGTGGCGAAGATGACGATCAGCAGGGCGCCGTCGAGGACCTGGCCGATGGCCGCCGCGCCGAGTGCCGCGACGATCATCAGCAGGTCGACGTCGAGGGTCCTCTCGCGCAGCGCCCGCAGGCCCTCCAGCGCGGGCTCCCAGCCGCCGGCGACGTAGGCGACCGCGTACAGCGGGGCGTACGTCCAGGCGGGGGCGGGGCCGAGGTCCAGGGCGAGCGCCGCGAGGAAGGCGAGCAGCGACGCCAGGGCCCAGCGCGCCTCGGGCAGGGCGAGGACGCGGGTGCGGCGGGCGGGCGCCGGGCGGGCGGGCGAGGAGACGGGGGTGGGAGCGAGGGTCGTGGACACGCGGCCACCATACAGGAACACATGAAGACTCGTTCATTCTTTCATCCGTTCATGCGTGCGGGCGGGTGCGTAAGATGACCGGCATGGGTCACGGAGCCGCCACCACCGCGCAGGACGCAGCCGAGCGCGTGCGCCTGGACGCGGACAACGTCGCCAAGGTCGCCACCACGCTCCAGGCCCTGTCCACGCCCTCCCGGCTGCTGATCCTCGCGCGGCTGCGCGAAGGGCCGCTGCCCGCCACGGAGTTGGCGGCGGAGGTCGGCATGGAGCAGTCGGCCTGCTCCCACCAGCTGCGCCTGCTGCGCAACCTGGGGCTCGTCGTCGGTGAACGGCGCGGCCGGTCGGTGGTGTACGCGCTGCACGACCACCACGTCGCCGAGCTGCTCGACCAGGCCGTCTACCACGTGGAGCACCTGCGGCTGGGGATCAGCGACGCGGCGGAGTGAGCAGCTCCCGCATGGTCTCGGCGGCGCGTACGGCGGCGTCCGCGCAGCAGTTGTTGAACAGCACGTGCAGTTCGTCCGCCTGTGCGGCGGCGCGCCGCAGCCGGGGCACCCAGGCGGCCAGTTCGGCGACGGGGTAGTCGTACCGGAAACGGTCCTCCTTGCTGCCCCTCCCCCACGCCCGGCTGCGCCCGTGGAAGCGGACGACGGCGAGGGCGGGGCGGGTGACCGGCGCGATGGGCGGCAGGGACGCGGGCAGGTCCTGGGTCATGTCGGTGCCGACGGCCGACGCGCCCAGCGCGGACAGCAGGGCACAGGTCGCGTCCGCCTGGTGCGGCGCCCACCAGTCCGGGTGCCGGAACTCCACGGCGAGCGGCCAGTCCCCCGCGCGCCGGACGCAGGCTTCGAGCGCCGCCTCGGCCGGGCCGCCGGGTGCGAACCAGGGCGGGAACTGGAACAGCACGGCGCCGAGCCGCCCGGCCTCGCGCAGCGGCTCGACCGCGTCGGTGAAACGCCCCCACACCTCGTCCAGCAGCCCCTCACCCGCCTGTCCGCGCCGCAGCGGGCCGGTGCCGGCCGCTCCGCGCAGGTCGGCGGGCAGCGCCTCCGGCCGGGTGGGATGCCCGGTCAGCAGCGAGAAGGCCTTCACGTCGAAGCGGAAGCCGTCCGGCGTGCGCTCCACCCACAGCTCGCTGTTGCGGCGGCTCGGCAACGCGTAGTACCCGGCGTCCACTTCGACGACGGGCAGCCGTGAGGCGTAGTGCCGCAGCCGTCCCTCGGCGTCCCGCCGTCCGCGCGGGTACCACCCGCTCGCCACGAGCTGCCGGTCCGTCCACGAGCAGGCCCCGACCAGTACGTCACCCATGGGAGCCCGGGTACCCCGGGCTCCCGGTTCGATCCGGGCCTGCTCGCCGGGCCTACTCGGTCGCCGTGGGCCGCCGCGAGACGGCCGTCGCGTCCCGCACGTCGGTGAGCGGGCGCAGCCGGTAGGTGTACGTGTAGTCCCGGTCGGCGAACAGCTTGAACTCGTCGTGGGTGTGCGCGCCCCAGCTGTTGTCGCCGCCGACGCCCATCTGCCGGTGGTTCAGGCGCAGCACGACCTCCTCGCGCGGGGTGAGCTGGTAGTCGTGGCGCACGCCCGCCGACAGGTCCTCCGGTGTGAAGCGGGAGGCGTTGACCTCCAGCAGGGGTTCGCCGGTGGCGAGCAGGCCGACCCCGCGGGAGTCGGTGAGGGCGACCCAGCGGACGTCGGTCTTGTTGCCGTTCTCCTGCGGGCGGATGTAGGGCGTCCACTGCTCGGCGACGGTCGAGGAGTACAGGCCGACGTCGGAGCCGGTGTTGCGGTCCCAGTAGTTCTCGTCGGGGCCGCGGCCGTAGTAGTGCAGCCGGTCCAGGCGGCCGGGCAGGAACAGCATCGTCCCGACCTCGGGGATGTACGGCAGGTTCGCGGCGCCCGGGTGCAGGGTGTTGTCGACCTTGATCTCGCCGTTGCCGAACACCGTGTAGGTGGTGGAGTACGCCGACTCGGTGGTGGTCGGCAGGGTGCCGCTGACCTTGATCTCGACGGCCCGGTCGCCCAGGGCTCGTACGGCGACACCGGTGACCTTGCGGCGGGCGCCGGCGTCGCGCCAGGTCTGGTTGCGGGTGTGCTGGCCGTTGCCCTTGTCGTTGTCGGTGGGCGCCCGCCAGAAGTTGGGCACGGGCCCGGAGGTGATCAGGCGGGTGCCGTTCGCCTCGTAGGAGGTGATGGTGCCGCTGCGCTTGTCGACGGTGACGGAGAAGCCCTTGCCGCGCACGGTGACGTCCTGTTCGCGGTCGTCGTGGCGCAGGGCGGGGACGCTCGCCAGGGAGGCGGGGGTGACGGCCGGGCCGCCGGCGTCCAGCGGGAGCTGCTGCCGGGCCACCTCGAAGCCCGCCTTCGCCCACGGCGTGGGCTCCTTGGTGGTGAAGGACAGCTGGAGGAAGTACTCGGTGCCCGGTTCGGGGTCGTCCGGCAGGCGTACGGGGACGGTGACGTCCCTGCTGGACAGCGGCGGGACGTCGAGCTGGTCGCGGGTCAGCCTGCCGCGCCGGACGGCCTTGCCGTCGGCGACCAGTTCCCACCGGCCGTCGAACTCGCGGAGGTTCGTGAACAGGAACTCGTTGGTGAGGGTGACGGCCCCTGGTGCGCCGCCGGGGGCGGGGGCGGCGTTGATCGCCTGGTAGACGCGCTTGACCTCGGTGGCCTTGCCGGTGTGGCCGCGGTCGGCGGTGATGATGCCGTCGGCGACGAAGGCGCCGTCGTTGGGGTTGTCGCCCCAGTCGCCGCCGTAGGCGAGGAAGGTCTTGTCCTTCGGCCGCTTCTTCTCGCTCTTGACGGTGGCCGCGTCGAACCAGAACCGCACGCCCTCGTCGGCGGGGCCGCGCCCGTCGGAGGCCAGTTCGGCGCCGGTGAGGGCGCGGGCGTAGACGCGGGCGCGGCGGATCGTGCCGCTGAACTCGCGGGTCTGGTTGTCGGCGTCGGTGGCCAGGGACAGCGGCGCGGTGTTGCTGCTGGGGCGCCGATCGGTGGTGCGGGTGGCCCGCGCCACGCCGTCGACGTACAGGGTCAGGGTCTTGGCGTCCGCGTCGAAGACGCCCGCGATGTGGTGCTCGCGGCCGGTCCAGTCGTCCGGCACGGTCCAGCTCGCGGTGATCCACTGGCCGGCCGAGTGGATGAAGAACTCCAGCTTGCGGTCGGTCTGCTTCAGCGCGTACTGGGTGTCGCCCTTGGCCAGGATGGGCTGGTGGTAGCCGGTGTAGTGCGGGGTGACCCAGGCCTCCAGGGTCAGGGAGCCGGTGAGGTCGAGGCTGTCGTGGCGCTCGAAGACGGTGATGCCGGACAGGCCCTTGTCCCGGTCGAGGGTGCCGCGGGTGGCGAGGATCTCGCCGCGCAGCCCGGCCGGGCCCGACTCGGTCAGCAGGGTGCGGGCCGGAACGGGCGTGTACAGGGACTGGTCGACGAAGTCCCAGATCCAGCCGCCCTGGAGGACGTCGTACCGGCGGACGAGGTCCCAGTACTTCTTGAGGTTGCCGGTGGAGTTGCCCATCGAGTGGGCGTACTCGATCATGACGTAGGGCCGGGTGTCGGAGGTGTCCTTCGCCCGCTGCTCGACGCGCTGCGGACTGTCGTACATCTCCGAGCGGATGTCGCTGATGCCGGGGCGGTCGTCGCCCTCGTACTGGATGACGCGGGTGTCGTCGTAGGAGCGGATCCAGTCGTGCATGGCGGTGAAGGTGCTGCCGCCGCCGGCCTCGTTGCCGAGGGACCAGATGACGACGGAGGCGTGGTTCTTGTCGCGGTGGACCATGTTCTGGGCGCGGGCCACGCAGGCCGCGGTCCAGTCGGGGTGGCTGCCGGGGTACCGGTCGCGGATGCCGTGGGTCTCGAGGTTGGTCTCGTCGACGAGGTAGAGGCCGTACTCGTCGGCCAGTTCCAGCCAGTACGGGTTGTTGGGGTAGTGCGAGGTGCGGACGCTGTTGATGTTCATCCGCTTGATGATCGTGATGTCCTCGACCATGTCCTCGCGGGTGAGCGCCGTGCCGCGCTCCGGGTGCATCTCGTGCCGGTTGGTGCCGCGCAGGGAGACGGGCTTGCCGTTGATCCGCATCAGCCCGTCCTTGAGGGCGAACTCGCGGAAGCCGACCCGGTGGGAGAGGGTCTCGACCACCTTGCCCGAGGGGTCGCGCAGGCGCAGGACGGCTGTGTACAGGTTCGGGTGCTCGGCCGACCACAGCTTCGGTGACGGTACGGCCTTGGCCGCGCGCACGGTGACGTCCTCGCCGGCGCGGGCCGTGCCGAGGTCGGCGGACTGCTGCAGCGGCCGGGACCAGACGGCGTGGCCGCGGGAGTCGTACAGCTGGGTCTCCACCGTGTAGCGCCCGGCGTCGCCGCCGCCGTACGCGCGCACGTGCGCGGTGACCTTCAGCTCGGCGTCGGTGTAGGTGCCGTTCAGCGGGGTGTCCAGCTTGAAGTCGCGCAGGTGCACGGCCGGGGTGGAGTAGAGGTAGACCGAGCGGAAGATGCCGCTCAGCCGGATCATGTCCTGGTCCTCCAGCCAGTCGCCGTCGGAGTAGCGGTACACCTCCACGGCGATCTGGTTGGTGCCGGGCCTCAGGTGGTCGGTGATGTCGTACTCGGACGGGGTGTAGGAGTCCTCGTCGTAGCCGACCAGTTCGCCGTTGATCCACACGTAGTGCGCGGACTTGACGCCCTCGAAGTGCAGGAAGGTGCGGCGGCCCGTCCAGTCGCGGGGGACGGTGAAGGTGCGCCGGTACTGGCCGACCGGATTGTAGCGGGTCGGCGCGGCGGGCGGCTGCGGGTCCTCGCCGCGGCCGTTGGGGCCCATGTACGGGTAGGTGATGTTCAGGTAGATCGGGAAGTCGTGGCCGTGCAGCTGCCAGACGGACGGGACCGGGATGGTGTCCCAGTCGCTGTCGTCGGTGTCGGTGCGGTGGAAGTCGGCGTCCCGGTCGTCGGGGCGGTCGGCGTAGGCGAACTTCCAGGTGCCGTCGAGGCTCAGCCGGTAGGGCGAGCGGGTGCGGTCGCCGGCCAGGGCCTGTCTCACGTCCGCGTACGGCATGAGCGTGGTGTGCGGCGGCTCGGTGCCGATCCGGAAGACGCCGAAGTCGTTCCACTCCGGGGGCTCGCCGTCCGCGGCACGCCGGCCGGCCGCGAGCGCGGTGACGGGCGACGCGGACAGGGCGAGGGCGCCGAGGAGGGCGGCGCCGCCCTCCAGGAGACGGCGGCGGCTGACGACCGGGCGGGGGCGGGGGGCCGGGATACCGGCGGGTGACACGGGCGAGTGCGGCATGACCGTGGCCTTCCGTGTGGCTTCGGGGGCGGCTCAACGCACGGTGCTGCACCGACTGTTGACGGTGATGCGGATGCCAACTGCCGGTGATGGAGCGGCTACTGGATCAGGGTCACCCTAGGACTCCAACACAACCGAATCAATTACCCCGTCGGACTTTGTTGGTTCCTGGTGGACGACGGTCACCCCTGGACTCGGGGCGCTGCGCCCGGGTACTGCTCGACGGATGCATGTTCATGAAGGCCATCGACGAGGAACGGCGTCAGGGGCGCGTCGGGTGATCCCTTCGGCGTCGACGCGACGAGCGGCAGGTGCTTCGGCGCTACACTCCGTGCCATTCATGCTCATGCCACGGGCAGTGACGTCGGGGGGACATGTACGTGTCGGCGAGCGGTGTGGACATTCAGCCTCTGGAGGAGGACGACCCGGAACGGCTGGGGGATTTCCCCCTGATCGGCCGACTGGGCGCGGGCGGTATGGGACGCGTCTATCTGGGGCGCTCGCTCGAGGACGGCGCACTGGTGGCCGTCAAGACCCTGTTGGCGGAAGGTGAGATCAGCCCCACCGACCGCAGGCGCTTCGCCCGCGAGGTGAAGGTGGCCCGGCGCGTCCAGGGGGTGCGCACCGCCCGGGTCCTGGGAGCGGACGCCGAGGCGGAGCGGCCCTGGATGGCCACCGAGTACATTTCCGCCCCCTCCCTGGCGGAACTGGTGCAGCGCGCCGGGCCGTTGAACGGGACCGCGGCCCGATGGGTGACGCGCGGGGTCCTGGAGGCGGTGGCGGAGTTGCACGACAGCGGCATCGTGCACCGGGACGTGAAGCCGCAGAACCTGTTGCTGCCCCTCGGCGGACCTCGGTTGATCGACTTCGGGATATCTCACGCCGCGGACCTGACGCGCACCCAACTCACGCTCGGGACGGTGGCGTTCACCTCACCCGAACAGGCGCGGGGCGAGCCGTCCACCGCCGCGTCCGACATCTACTCACTCGGCGCCACCCTGTTCCACCTCGCCGTCGGCCGGGCCCCGTATCCGCCCGACATCGAGATGCTGCCGCTGCTGACGTACGTCGCCCAGGCCCAGGTCGATCTGACGGGACTGCCCGAGGACCTCGACCCGGTGGTCCGGCAGTGCCTCGCCCTGGACCCCGGCGACCGGCCGCGTGTCACGGAGCTGCTGGAGCGTTTCACCTTCGACCTGGCCGAGATGCCGACGGCACCGGAAGCCGGTGGCTGGCTGCCCGCGGCCTGGACGCGGATCGTCGAGGGCCATGCGCGTCAGGGCCGCGAACTGGCCGCCGATCCCCGCGCCGCCCTGTGGGCGGCCGAGGACGAGGCCACCGTGCGCCCGGCCGGCGGCGGCCGCACCCTGGCCACCCGGCCGCTGCCCGCCCCCGCCCCGACCGCCGTGCTCCTGGAGGAGGACGCTCTCCCGGCCGCCACCACCGGCCCGGGGCACCCGGCCGACGATGACGACGGGGACCCGGAGGACGGCGACGCCCCCACGCGCCGGCGCCCCGGCGCGGGCGAGCGCTTCTTCGTGCGCTCGGTGCAGGGCGTGATGGCCGCCGTGCTGCTGGTGCTGATCGGCGGGTTGGCGTACGCCTACCTCGTGTACGGAAAGGGCGAGCAGTCGGACAAGAGCGGCGGCGCCTTCGCGGCGGTGAGCGTGGGCGACTGCGTGTCCCTCACCCTCGAGCCCGGTGGACGGTGGCTGCCCGGCACACCGGCGCGGACCGCCTGCGCGGCGCAGGACGCGCGCTGGCGTGTGGTCGCCATGGACCGGGACGGGCTCGTGGACCGCTGCGGCGGCCCGTACGGCGCGGTGCCCTGGCTGCGGACCGGCTCGTCGGGCACGGCCAGTCTCTGTCTGGAACGGCTCTTCCGCCCGGGAGAGTGCGTGCTGGCCTCCGCGGCCCCCGCTGAAGGCAGCCTCGAGGTGACGCCCCTCATCGACACCTCCGTCTTCGCCACCACTGTGTCCTGCTCGGACTCCGCTCCGGCCGAGCGGGAGGTGATGCGCGTCCTCGAGTACGGCGCGTCCGACGCGGGCTGCCGGACGCCGGCGCCCGTGCACTACAAGTTTCCCGAACGGGGGCGGCTGCTGTGCCTGACACCGGCGTGACCCTGCGCCCTCTGCACCGTTCCGACCCCGCCTCCCTCGGTCCGTACCGGCTCCTCGGGCGCCTGGCGGCGGGCGGCATGGGCCGGGTCTACCTCGCGGCCCGGCCCGACGGCGGTGGGCTCGCCGCGGTCAAGACGCTCCTCGCGGAGGGCACGGCGAGCGAGTCGGACCGGGCGCGCTTCGCCCGCGAGGTCACGGTGGCCCAGCGGGTGACCGGGGTGCACACCGCCCGCGTGCTCGACGCGGATCCCCACGCCGCTCGGCCATGGCTGGCCACCGAGTACGTCGCGGCCCCCTCACTGGGCGAACTCGTCGCGCGCCGCGGTCCCGCCCACGCCGCGGCCGTCGCCCGGATCGCCGGTGACTGCGCCACGGCCCTGGACGCCCTGCACGCCGCGGGAGTGATGCACCGCGACCTGAAGCCGCAGAACATCCTGCTGTCGTCCGACGGGGTGCGGCTCATCGACTTCGGCATCTCGCACGCCACCGACCTCACCCGCACCAAGGTCACGCTCGGAACCATCGCCTTCATCGCGCCCGAACAGGCCCGGGGCGAACCGGCCACACCGGCGGGCGACGTCTACGCCCTCGGCGTCACCCTCTGCACCCTGGCCACCGGCAGACCCCCGTACGCGGAGACCGGCGATCCGGTGCGCCTGCTGGCGCTGGTCTCGCGCGGGAAGGTCGACCTGGACGGCGTCCCCGAACCCCTGCTCCCGGTCGTACGGGCGTGTCTGGAACTCGACCCGGCGCACCGTCCGAGCCCGGCCGGCCTGCGTGCCCTCGCCGAGGAACACACGACCGCCCCCTGGCCGGACGGCCCGGACACGTCCCGCCTCCCGGACGGCTGGGCCGCACTCGTCTCCGACTACCGGCGACGGGGCCGCGAGCTCGAGCGCCGTGCCCTCGCCGACGACCGGCCGGCCACGGCCCCCGAGCCCGCACCCCGGATCGCCGGGCTGACCCCGCGGGGCTGGAAGGCCGCGGGCACCTTCGTCTCCAGCCTCGGGGCGCTGATCGTCCTCGGTCTCGGAGGGCTGCTCGTGGTCGTCACCATCGTCGCCGTCGCGATGGCGATCATCTCTGGGTAGTCCCCGGTCGGTGTTCCCGGTCAGGCGAGTCGCCGGGCGAACGCCTCGTACGCCCGGTCGTCGAAGAGGACGAACCGGACCTCCGTCACCGACGTCGCGGTGTTCCGCACCGTCTCGACGGCGATGCGGGCCGCGTCGTCCATGGGCCAGCGGTAGACGCCGGTGGAGATCGCCGGGAAGGCGACCGTGCGGGCGCCCAGTTCACCGGCGACGCGGAGGGCCTCGCGGTAGCAGGAGGCGAGCAGGGCGGAACGGTCCTCGGTGGGCGACCGGACCGGGCCGACCGTGTGGATCACCCAGCGGGCGTCCAGGTCGCCGGCGGTGGTGGCGACCGCCCGGCCGGTGGGCAGGCCCTTGCCGAGGTGACCGGCGCGGAGCTTGCGGCAGGCCGCCAGGATCGCGGGGCCGCCGCGCCGGTGGACGGCGCCGTCGACGCCGCCTCCGCCGAGCAGGGAGGAGTTGGCCGCGTTGACGATCGCGTCGGCGCTCTGGCGTGTGATGTCTCCCCGGACGAGCGTGATGGTGGTGGTCATGTCTGCCTCAGCCTGCGCCAGACGGCCTTCGCCGCGTTGTGCCCGGACATGCCGTGCACGCCGGGGCCCGGCGGGGTGGCCGACGAGCAGATGAAGACGGCCGGGTGCGGGGTGGCGTACGGGAACAGGGAGAGCTTGGGGCGCAGCAGGAGCTGGAGCCCGGAGACCGCGCCGGAGGCGATGTCCCCGCCGACGTAGTTGGCGTTGCGGGCGGCGATCTCCGGCGGTCCGGCGGTCGCGCGGGCGAGGACGCGGTCGCGGAACCCGGGGGCGAAGCGCTCCAGTTGGCGTTCGACCGCGTCCGTGAGGTCGCCGGTCCAGCCGTGGGGCACGTGTCCGTACGCCCAGAAGACGTGTTTGCCGGCCGGGGCGCGGGTGGGGTCGACGACGCCGGGCTGCACGGTGATGAGGAACGGTCGCTCGGGTGCCCGGCCCGTGCGCGAGGCCGCGTGCAGGGCGGCGCCGATCTCCGCGCTGTCGGCGCCGATCTGCACGGTGCCGGCGGTGCGGGGCTCCTCGGCCGTCCACGGGACCGGTCCGTCCAGCGCGTAGTCGATCTTGAAGACGCCGGGGCCGTACCGGTAGTGGTCGTAGTAGTTGCCGAGGCCGGCGATGCGGGCCAGGGCCGTGGGCGAGGTGTCGAAGACGTAGGCGCGCGCCGGCGGCAGGTCGTCGAGGCGCTTGACCTCGTAGTCGGTGTGGACCGTGCCGCCGAGGTCGGTGAGGTATCCGGCCAGCGCGTCGGAGATGGCCTGGGAGCCGCCGCGGGCCACGGGCCAGCCGCGGGCGTGGGCGGCGAGGGCAAAGACCAGGCCGACGGCGCCGGTGGCGAAGCCACCGAGGGGGGCCATGACGTGCGCCACGAGACCGGCGAAGAGGGCCTTGGCCTTCTCGTCGCGGAAGCGGCGCATCAGCCACGTCGACGGCGGCAGTCCGGCCAGGCCGAAGCGGGCGAGGGTGACCGGGTCGCGGGGCAGCGCGGTGGCCGGCAGGGACATGAAGTCGCGGGCCAGCGTGTCCCACCGGGGCAGGAAGCGCTCGACGAGCCTGCGGTACGTGCCCGCGTCACGCGGGCCGAAGGAGGCGGCGGTCTCGCCGACCGACCGGGACAGCACGGCGGCCGAGCCGTCGGGGAACGGGTGCGCCATGGGCAGCTCGGGGTGCAGCCACTCAAGGCCGTACCGCTCCAGGGGCAGGGCGCGGAACGCGGGCGAGTTGACACCGAGGGGGTGGGCGGCCGAGCACGGGTCGTGGCGGAAGCCGGGGAGGGTCAGCTCCTCCGTGCGGGCGCCGCCGCCCACGGTGTCCCGCGCCTCGAAGACGGCGACGGAGAAACCGCGGCGGGCCAGCTCCACGGCAGCCGTCAGTCCGTTCGGTCCCGCACCCACCACGACCGCATCGAGCATCGACGGCACCTTCGGACTCCTTCGTCAGCCGACGGCCACTCGGCTCAGGATATGCCGGGCCGCCGACACGTCCCGCCGCGGGTGACGGCCGGGCGGGGCCGCCGCGGGCCCGCGGGTCAGGCGCTCTCCCCCGCGAGCAGGGACACCACCCGCCGGGCCGTGGCCGCGTCGCGGGCCGCGGTGAACGGAAGGTCGTTGTCACCGGTGATGCGGAAGGGCTCGCCCGTGCGGGTCAGGTGGGTGCCGCCGGCCTCCTCGACCAGTAGGAGCCCCGCCGCGTGGTCCCAGGCCGCCTCCCAGGAGAACGCCGTGGCGTCCACCTCGCCGCGCGCGACGGCGAGGTACTCGAGGCCCGCCGAGCCGCAGGCGCGGGGTGCCACGCCCGGGGTGCGCAGGCCGAGCAGGGCACGCTTCTGCTCGTCCGTCGTGTAGTCCGGGTGGGAGGTGGCGACCCGCAGGTCCTGCCCGGGCCCGGGCGGTCCGGCGTACAGCCGCTCGCCGTCCAGGAAGGCACCCCGGCCCCGTACGGCCGTGGCGAGCTGGTCGCGGGCGGGCGCGTAGGTCCAGGAGGCGTGCACCACGCCGTGGTGGGCCAGGGCGACCAGCGTGCAGAATCCGGAGTCGCCGTGCACGAACTGCCGCGTCCCGTCGACGGGATCGACGATCCACACCGGCGCTTCGCCCCGGATCGCCTCGTACGAGGCCGGGTTGGCGTGCACCGCCTCCTCTCCGACCACGACCGATCCGGGCAACAGGACGACCAGGGCCTCGGTCAGGTACTGCTCGGCCTTGCGGTCGGCGTCCGTCACCAGGTCGTGCGGGCCGGCCTTCTGGTCGACCTCGTGGGCCGCGAGCCGGCGCCAGCGCGGCATGATCTCCTGGGCGGCCGCCTTGCGGACGGCCTCCTCCACCTCGTCGGTGTGCCGGGCGAGAAACTCGTCGATGGTTTCGTTGTTCTCGATCATGACTCCATGAGAGCACGCGACACCGACAATCCCCACCCGGCCGGGGCACTGCCGGTGGAATCCACGTGAACACGCGGCTGTGCGCTCAGCGCCCCACCGCGTACCCCTGCGCGCCGCGCGGGTTCGCCGCCGCCGACAGCACACCCGTCTCCGGGTCCCGGGCGACGGCGCACAGCCGCCCCTCCGACCAGGGCCCGCCGACGGTGACGTCGTGCCCGCGGCGCCGCAGCTCCCCGACGACCCCGGCGGGCGTCCGGGACTCCACGGTGACGCTGCCCGCCCGCATGCCGCGCGGGAAGAAGGAGCCGGGGAAGCTGTCGTTGTGCCAGTTCGGGGCGTCGATGGCGCCCTGGAGGTCGAGGCCGCCGCGGACGGGTGCGCGCAGGGCGACCGCCAGGAAGAAGTGCAGCTGCCACTGGTCCTGCTGGTCCCCGCCGGGCGTGCCGAACGCCATGACGGGCACGCCGTCGCGCAGCGCGATCGACGGGGTGAGGGTGGTGCGCGGCCTGCGGCCCGGGGTGAGGGAGTTCGGCAGGCCCTCCTCCAGCCAGGTCATCTGCAGGCGGGTGCCGAGCGGGAAACCGAGTTCGGGCACGACGGGGTTGGACTGGAGCCAGCCGCCGCTGGGCGTGGCCGAGACCATGTTGCCCCAGCGGTCCACGACGTCGAGGTGGCAGGTGTCGCCCCGGGTGCCGCCGTCTGCGCCGACGGCCGGCTCGCCGGACAGCGGGTCCGTGTCCGGCTCGCCGGGCACCGGGGAGGCCGGGCTCTTGGCGACGGTCGGTTCGCCGACCCCCAGGGCGTCGAGGCCCTCCCCCTCGACGGCCGCCACGCGCGCGTGGGCGCTGAGCCGCGGGGTGCGCCCGCCCGGGCCGCCGGGCCGCAGCTCGAAGGATGCCTCGTCCCCTATGAGCTCGCGCCGGGCCGCGTTGTACGACGGCGACAGCAGGTCGGCGAGCGGCACTCCGGCCGCGCCCTCGGAGTCCCCGTACCAGGCCTCCCGGTCGGCCATGGCGAGCTTGCAGCCCTCGATCAGCAGGTGGACGTAGTCGGCGGAGCCGTACCGGGGCAGCTCGGGCGGGAGCAGCGCCAGCTGCTGGAGCAGGACGGGGCCCTGGCTCCACGGGCCGGCCTTGCACACGGTCCAGCCGTTCCAGTCGTACGTCGCCGGCGCCTCGTAGGAGGCGGACCAGTCGGCGAGGTCGGCGGCCGTCAGGGTGCCGGTGTGGTGCCGGCCGCTGGTGTCCAGGGTGGGCCGGGCGGCCTGCCGTACGAACGCCTCGGCGACGAACCCGGTGCGCCAGACCTCGCGGGCCGCCTCGATCTCCGCCTCCCGGCCGCCCGCCCCGGCGACCTCGGCGAGCAGCCGCTTCCAGGTGGCGGCGAGGGCGAGGTTGCGGAACAACTCGCCCGGGCGGGGCGGCCGTCCGCCGGGCAGGTAGACCTCCGCCGAGGACGTCCACTCCGTCTCGAACAGTTCGCGGACGGTTTCGACGGTCTCCGTGAAGCGCTCCACGGGCGGGTGCCCGTCCGCGGCGTAGCCGATGGCGTACTTCAGCACGTCGGCGAGGCGCTTGGTGCCGTGGTCGCGCAGCAGGAGCATCCAGGCGTCGAAGGCGCCGGGCACGGCGGCGGCGAGCGGTCCGGTGCCGGGCACGAGGTCGAGGCCGAGCCCCTTGTAGTGCGCGACCGTCGCCCCGGCCGGTGCGACGCCCTGCCCGCACAGCACCCGCACCTCGCCGCCCGCCGGCGCGAGCAGGATCGGCACCTCTCCGGCGGGCCCGTTGAGGTGGGGTTCGACGACGTGCAGCACGAAGGCTCCGGCCACGGCGGCGTCGTAGGCGTTGCCGCCGTCCTCCAGCACCGCCATCGCCGACTGGGACGCCAGCCAGTGGGTGGAGGCCACCATGCCGAAGGTTCCGCTGAGAGTGGGGCGAGTCGTGAATTGCATACCTGACCTCGGGGTTTGTATACGTCGGAGAACTGCCGCGACAGCGGAGCGGGCCGCTGGGGGTATCTAGGGGGCATCTGGGGAGAACGAGCGCGAGACCATCTCCTCCACGTTGCCCACTTCGAGCCACCGGGTCAGGCTGTCGGCGTCGGCCGCTGCCGCACGCAGAGTAAAAGCCCGCCACCGCCGACGCCACCCCCTCACCAGGCCGAACGCGTCCCTCTTCGTACTCCACCTGCCGATCGTGATCTTCCTGGTGGCCGCTGCCTGGTGTCACCAGCGGGCGACCAGCGTCTCGTCTCCACATCGGTTGCGGTACAGCCGAGTGGCCCCGGACGCGACATCCCCCGTCAGATAGCCGACGACGGGTTCCCGCTGCGCCGCGCCGTCCAGCTCGCCGAGCAGCTTCAGAGCATCGGGCAAGGGAAAGAAGGCGGCCTGTTTGATGTCGTCGTCCTGTGGCGCGACGTCACCCGACCACTCGTCGATCCCGAAGGGAACGGCCAGCGCCGAAGGGGAGGGCTCGGAGTCGATGTGCATGAGGAATGCGGTCCGCACCGGGTCGTCTACCAGTAGGCCGGTCTCCTCCCGTAGCTCGCGACGGAGAGCCTCGTGCATGAGCTCGCCGTCCTCGACCCCGCCGCCGGGCAGCGACCAGAGGAGCTCGCCGGCCGCGCCGAGGCTCTCTCGCACGAGCAGGATCTCGTTGCCTTGACGGATGATGCCGATGACCAGCTGCACCCGGGATTTCGGGGCTTCCGAATCCTCTGCCGTCATGCCGCAGACCGTACGTGATGGGCAGTCAGCGGTATTCGGGGCCGGTACGGAGAGGGGTGCGGCCACCGTTGATCATCGTGAGTCGTGTGGACCGACGATGATGCGGTAGCCGCAGGCCACAGCATAGATCCCGCCCGATGAGCAGTTCGATGCGTTCGGCGAGCATAGGCACGTCATGTGGGCAGCCTGAGCCCCCACGTCCTCGCCTCGCTCGGCAGCCTGTGCGTCGAGGAGGTGAGACGGCAGACGAAGGGCACATCCTCCGTCATCCCACGCGCCGGCGCCGGTCACGAGGGCGCCGTCCACCACCGCGGACGGCGCCCCGCACCACGGCTTCACCGATCATCTCTGCTGGCGTACGGGTGGAACAGCAGGACGGTGTGCGAACCGTCCAGCCGCGTTCGGTGGCCGCAATGCGCTGCACCTTCGAGCGCCGGGCGGTCGGGGTGAAAGCCGATCGGCACCGGCGACGACGTACTGGGCCGGCGGCCCCGGCGGGTCGACCAGTGTCCATGGCGAGCGGGCGTTGCTCCGGCTCCCGCCCTTCGGGACGGCCCCGTCGTCCCACAGGTCGGTGATCAGAGCCGCGTTCACAGCGGCAGGGGACGGACCGGTTGATGACGTCCGGCAGACGTTCACCGGCGTCGAGGCCGAACGCCGCGATGTGGCGGGCGCGACGACAGGGTCGGTACCGGTACCGCGAGCCCCCGGCCGGCTCCGTTCATCGACGGTGCGGCATCGGGGACCGCGCGGCGCGGGGAGTCCGCCGTGCCGTACGGCTCAGGCCGCCGCGGCGCCCGCGCCCCCGCGGGACGGACGGGGAGCGGTGGGGCGGGACAGCAGGCTGACCACGGCTTCGTGGGCGACCGCCGGGCGCCCCGGCACGGTCTCGCGGACACCATCGAGGGCGAAGCGCCGCCATTCGGCCGGGGACATGCCGTACGTGGCCCGGAAGGTGCGGCTGAAGTGAGCGGCACTGGTGAAGCCCCACCGGTGAGCCACCGCGGAGATGGTCAGGCCCGCGGTCTGCCGCCGGGCCAGGTCCCGGCGGCACTCCTGGAGCCGACGGCGCTGGACCCACCGGCTGACGGTGGTGTCCGCATGCTCGAAGACCCTGTGGAGGTAGCGGACGGAGATGGCGTGCGCCTGCGCGATGGACCCCAGGCTCAGGTCCGGGTCGTCGAGGCGGCGGTCGATGTGCTCCAGGATGCGCGGCAGCAGGTACCGCACGGTGTCCGGTACGTCGTCCGTCTCACCTTGCAGCTCCTCCAGGGCCAGGACGGAGATGAGGTCGACGACATGCCGCACCAGCGCCTCCCCGGTGCCGGGGCACAAGGTGGGTGCGGTGGCCACCAGTTGGGCCAGCATCGGTGACAGCAGCCTCCCCGGCGTCGTGTCCGGTCGGATGGGTGCCGCCGTGAGCCGGCGCAGGTCGGCCTCGGTGAGACCGAGCAGCCATCGGGGCACGACGAGGCACCGCACCTGGTGGCCGGCCGGGAAGTCGATGCGGGTCGGGCGGGCCAGGTCGCAGAGCGCGATCGCGCCGGGACCGATACGGGCCGCTCCGTCGCCCTGGTCCACCACGACGGTTCCCTCGACCGGTGTGACCAGCACCAGGGACTGTTCGCCGTCGGAGGTGAGCGAGAAGGCAGGCCACCGCACGCGCATCCGCGCGCCCTCCAGCGTGACGGCCCGCGCCGGGCCGAGCCGGGACGTCCACAGGGTGTCCCGGTGGTCCCCGTCCAGGACGGAGACCTCGGCCCTGGGGAACGCACCCGCGACGGCCTCCGCCCAGTAGGACGGCTTCTTGTGATCGGGCACTCCTTCGGTGGTGCGGAAGGCTCCCATCTGTTCTCTCCTCATTCCCGGAGATGCGACGTCCGTCATCACGTTCTTCGCTCCTCGGCCGGTGTACCTGCGGCTACCGTGCCAAGTCCGCCGGTGTCGGCGCCTCACGCGAACGTGCTAATTGCCGTCCATGAACCGGATATTTCGAACATGTGCGGCGGATGTGGCGCTTCCTCGTCCTCCGTCACAAGCGCCCCGCCCGGACGCCCCGATGCCGTGGGGAGGGAACGGTCCGGTTCCGTGTTCGCGGTCGGCGGCCGGCCGGGGCGGGCCGGCACGCGAGGTGACGCCGTGTTCCGCACACGCACGCCGCAGGTGCGAGCCGACCGTGCGCGGGGAGAGGAGACAGCCGCTCCGCCGACTGACGCGTTGCCCTCAGGCGTCGTACGCCCGGCGGATGCCCAGCGCGGGGAGCCTGCGGGTATGCGCGAGGTCCCGTTCGGTGTCAGCCTCGTAGCGCCCGCGGCAGGTGGCCGAGATCCTTGTCCAGCAGTCCGCGGACGCGCGCGGCGGCCGCCGCGAGGGCCGTGATACGCGGGGTGCGGGCGGCCCCGGGTCACGCGCGGGCGACCGTCGCCGCGGCGCGCTCGTGCTTGCCGCCGGCAGCGCCGTGCGGACCAGGACCGGGGTGTGCGAGGAACTGGTATCTGCGGCGCCGTGCGTTCCAGCCGTTCCCGCAACTCTTGCGAGAGCACAAGACACCGAGCGGCACGACGCGCTCGTCCGGGCCCGCGCCCGCCCGCAGTGCCCGCAGGCCGGGACGAGCGGCGGCGTGCGCCTCGGCCGACGGCCGGGTCTTTCCGCTGCCCGGCGCGCCGTCGACGCGCACAACGCCACCACGGCCGTGCGCCGGTGCGTCGAGCCGGGCGCCGACAGCCGCCGGTTCGGCCGCGCGGCGGAAGGGGCTCGCCCTGCGTACCGTACGACGGCGGACGCCCCGCGAACCGGTGCACGCTGCATCCCGTGACACCTTGGCCGCACCTCCGAAAGCGGGGCGGCGCGGTGTTCACGTACCCAGCTCGTCACAGGACGCCGTCTGCCGCGCCGGCCGGTGGTCCGGCCCGCGCGGCAGGGGTCAGGCGCGCACGAGCGGGGTGTCGACCAGGTGCTCGGCCAGGAACCAGGTCTGGAGTTCGCCGGTGCGGATGACCTGGGAGACCAGCAGGTCGTTGGTACCGTCGTCGCCCAGCTCGACGGTGCGGGCGGCCGCGTCGTGCGCATCGACGAGGATCGTCTCGTGCGCCTCCAGCAGGCGGGAGAGCATCGCCGGGACCTCCTCGACGCCGTCGGGGGGCCGCGGGATCGAGGTGAGTTCGGCGACGTGCCGGGGGTCGCCCACCGCGACGCCGCCCAGCGTCTGCACCCTCTCGGCGAGGGTGTCGACGAGGTCGAGCTGTTCGCCGGCGTGCTTGTCGAGCAGCAGGTGGAGCTGGTAGAAGGTCGCACCGCGCATCAGCCAGTGGCTCTTCTTGTAGAGGCCGTAGAGGATCTGTGTGTCCGCCAGCGCCTTGTTCAGCCGCTGGCAGGAGTACATGCGGGCGTCGTGGGAGAGGCCGAGCGGGTACTGCCGGACCGTGCCGTACTCCTGGATCACCTCCCCTTTCTGGTGCAGGAGCGGCTGGCTGCCGTGGGCACTCGCGGTGCTGATGGTCATGTTCTTCCTCCTGTGGTGGCGGTGGTGTTTCCGCGGGAGTCTGCTGCGCGATGGTGGTCAGACGGGGGCGGGGGTGCCCGGACGGGTACGCCGCTCGGTGGCCCAGTAGGCCAGGGTGAGCAGCGGCACGGCGGCGCCCAGTACGGTGAGTCCGCGCCAGCCGGCGGTGTCGAAGACGGCCGCGCCGAGCTGGGTGCCGATGGCTCCGCCGGTGAAGAACATCGCGATGAACACGCTGTTGAGGCGGGAGCGGGCGGCGGGATCGAGAGCGTAGACGGTGTGCTGGCCGAGGATCAGCGTCGTCTGGACCGCGACGTCGACCAGGATCGCGGCGAGGGCCAGCAGGACGACGCTGCGCCCGCCGAGGCCGGCGACGGCGAAGGCCAGCGCGGCGGCCGCGAGGGCGATGCCGGTGACGGGACGTGCGAGCCCTCGGTCAGCCCAGCCTCCGGCGAACGGGGCCACGGCGGCTCCGGCCGCTCCGACCAGGGCGAAGAGTGCCACGCCGGTCTCGGAGTAGTGGAAACGGGGCCCGGTCAGGACAAAGGGGATCGTGGTCCAGAAGGCGCTGAAGACGCTGAAGACGGCGGCCTGGTAGAGGCCGCGACGCAGCAGTGCGGGGTGGACGCGCGGCAGCCGGATGGTGGACCGCAGGACGTGGTGGTACGGCAGTGAGGTCGTCGGTGCCTGCTGAGGCAGGGCCGCGCGCAGACTGACCGCGAGAACGGCCATGAGGACGGCCGAGCCGAGGTAGACGGCCCGCCAGCCGGCCGTGTCCGAGACGAGGCCGCTCACCGTCCGGGAGAGGAGGATTCCGGTGAGCAGTCCGCTCATCACCCGGCCCACGACCCGTCCACGGGTCTCGTCGGGGGCGAGGCTCGCCGCGTAGGACACCAGTATCTGGGCCACCACCGAGGTGGCGCCGCTGACGAGGGCGGCGGCGAGCAGCACCAGGAAGCCGGGGGCGAAGCCGGCCACCGCGAGCGCGACGGTCGTGACCGACAGCAGCGCGGTGACCAGGCGCCGCTTCTCCAGCCGGTCGCCGAGCGGCACCAGGATGAGCATGCCGATGACGTAGCCGACCTGGGTGAGGGTGATCAGCGTGCCGGCGGTGGCCGTGCCGATGCCGAAGTCCCGGCTCAGGGAGGACAGCAGAGGCTGCGCGTAGTAGAGGTTGGCGACCGTCATGCCGCAGGCCACGGCCAGTAGCACGATCAACCGGCCCGGTACCCCCGCGGCGGCCGACGCCGCCGCCTCACTCCCCCGGTCCGGACTGGTCGCCCCGTTCGGTGCCGCGGACCTCATGCGGACCGCAGCCGCTGCCGGAGCTCACCGATGCCTCGGATCGAGCTGACCAGTTCGTCACCGGGACGCAGCCAGCGCTGGGGGGTGCGGCCGAAGCCGACTCCCGAGGGCGTACCGGTGTAGATGACGTCGCCTGGCATGAGCGGCAGCACCTGGGACAGCTTCGAGACCAGCGCCGGTACGGAGAAGATGAGCTGCCGGGTGGAGCCGTGCTGCACCTGCTCCCCGTTGACGGTGCAGGTCAGTTCGAGGGCGTCGGGATCGTCGAACTCGTCGGGGGTGACCAGGACGGGACCCATCGGGGAGAAGCCGGGGTAGGACTTGGCGAGTCCGAACTGGGGAGCCGGGCCGCTCATCTGAAGGACCCGCTCCGACAGGTCCTGGCCGACGGTCAGGCCCGCCACGTGGTCCCAGCCCTCCTGCTCCGGGACCTGGTGGGCCGGGCGGCCGATGACGGCGACCAGTTCCACCTCCCAGTCGGTGCGGCCGCCCTCGGGCAGCTTCACTTCGGTCACCGGCCCGGTGATGCTGCCGGCGAACTTGGTGAACACCGGGGGCATGCCCTCGGGCGTGCCGAACCCGGCCTCGTCGGCGTGGTCCCGGTAGTTGAGCGCGATGGCGAGGAGCTGGCGGGGGGCCGGCGCGGGGGCGCCGAGCTCGGCCGGGTCGAAGGTCCGGCCGGGGCCGAGTTCCGCCTCGGCGGCCCAGGCGCGGAAGTCGGCCCACCGGTCGTAGACCGCCTGCGGGTCGGACGGGAAGCGGCGGCCGCTGGCTTCGTGGACGTCCACGGCCCGGTCGTCGACGACCAGAACCAGCCGTCCGGACAGGTTGGCGATGCGCATGAGGTTCCTTGGTCAGGTCAGGTCAGGCGGGCCGGGTGACCCGTTCGAGGACCAGCAGGACGGACTGGTAGGGACGGCCGGTGACGTGTTCCATGCCGATCTCGCAGGTGCGGTTCGCCGAGAGGTAGGCGTCGTAGTCGCCCGCGACGACCTCGTCGGCCTCGTGGTAGGCGGCGGACTCGGCCAGCTCCTTGTGAAGCATGCCGCGGTCCCCGGCGAAGCCGCAGCACTCCGCGTGGACCGGCACCGTCACCTCGCGGGCCACGAACCGGGCCAGCTCGTCGAGTTGACCCACATCGCCCAGGTGCCGCATCGAGCAGGTGGGGTGGATGACCGCGCTGTCGACCTTGCGGTGGGCGGTGAGGCCGGGCAGGAGGTCACGGGCGGCCCACACCAGGGAGTCGACGACGTCGAGCCGTTCGTGCCGGTGTCTGTTCTCCGGTGTCAGGTACGGGATGATCTCGTGTCCGATGCCGAGGGTGCAGGAGGAGGCGTCGACCACCAGGGGGAGCCGGCCGCCCTCCGTCCACTGCCAGGCCCGTTCCACCGTCCGGTTGGCCATGAACCTGTTGCCGTCGTCGTAGCCCTTGGAGTGCCAGATGGTGGCGCAGCAGGACCCGGTCAGGTCGGAGGGCACCCAAACGGGGCGGCCGGCTCGCGCGGAGAGCCTGACCACGGCCTCCGGGAGGGAGAGTTCCTCCCCGCCCTCGGGGCCGGCGAAGATCCGGTTGACGCAGGCCACGAAGTAGACGGCGGCGGCGCCCCGGCGGTCGGTCGCGGGCAGGCGTGCGGAGGCGGGGCCGGGGATCGCGCTGATCCACTCGGGTACCAGGTCGGGGGTGACCGCCTTGCGGGCGAGCCGGGTGGCGCGGTTCAGCAGGCCGTCGTCGACGTGCTCGGCGATGCCCAGAGCGGCGCGCACCGACTTCTCCACCGCGCCGAAGTGCCGGGCGGCCCTCTCCCCGTTCCGCTCGGCTTGTCTGCCGTGCCGCCGGTGGCGGAACTCCTTCATCATGGCACCGGTGTCGATCCCGACCGGACAGGCGATCTTGCAGGTGGAGTCTCCGGCGCAGGTGTCGACGGCGTCGTAGCCGTAGGAGTCGAGCAGGTTGTCGGTGACGGGCGAGTCGGCGGGCTGGCGCAGCATCTCGCGGCGCAGCACGATGCGTTGCCGCGGTGTGGTGGTCAGGTCGCGGCTGGGGCAGACGGGTTCGCAGAAGCCGCACTCGATGCAGGGGTCGGCGATCGCCTCGATGGTGGGGATCGTCTTGAGGTGCTTCAGATGGGCCCGGGGGTCCCGGTCCAGCACCACGCCCGGGGCGAGCACACCGTCCGGATCGAACGCCTCCTTGATCCGCCACATCACGTCGGTGGCGGTGGGCCCCCACTCGGCCTCCAGGAAGGGAGCCATGTTGCGGCCGGTGGCGTGTTCGGCCTTGAGCGAGCCGTCGAACCGGTCGGTCACCATGGCGCAGAACTCGTCCATGAACGCGGCGTACCGCTCGACGTCCTCGGGGCGGGCAGCGTCGAGGGCGAGCAGGAAGTGCAGATTGCCGTGGGCGGCGTGGCCGGCCACGGCGGCGTCGTAGCCGTGGCGCCGCTGCAGCTCGAGCAGCGCCTCGCACGCCTCGGCCAGGTGGGAGGGCGGGACGGCGAAATCCTCGGTGATCAGGGTGGTGCCGGTGGGGCGGGCCTTGCCGACGGCCGTCATGAACGCCTCGCGGGCGTGCCAGTAGGCGTGCGCCGTGGCGGGGTCGGCGACGAAGGCGTTCGTCACCGACGGTACGGGCGTCACCAGTTCCAGCCCTTCGACGAGCCGCGCGGCGGCTTTGCGGTGGGTGAGGTGCTCCTCCTCGGTCGCGGCCCGGAACTCGACGAGCAGCGCGGTGGTTTCCCGCGGCACCTCCTGCCAGTCAGCGGGTACGCCGTCCACCGCGGCGCAGGCGCGCAGGGTGTTGCCGTCCATCAGCTCCACGGCGCGGGCACCGGCGCGGTTGAACAGCGGCACGGCCGCCGCCGCCGCGCGCAGGTCGGGGAAGAACAGCAGCGCCGTCCAGGTCCTGCGGTCCAGGGGGACGGTGTCGAAGACCGTCTCGGCGATGAAACCGAGCGTGCCCTGGGAACCGACCATGAGCCCGCGCAGGATCTCCGCGCCGGTGGTGCCGTCCAGGAAGGCGTCCAGCCGGTAGCCGCTGGTGTTCTTCAGCTCGTACTTGGCGCGGATGCGCGCGACCAGCTCGCCGTCGTGCTCGATCTCCTCCTTGAGCGACAGCAGGGCCGCGTGCAGCCGTGGCTCGGCCTCCCGGAACCGCGCGTCGGCGTCCGGCGCCCCGGTGTCGACGACCGTTCCGGAGGGCAGCACCACGGTCAGGGAGGACAGCAGCCGGTAGGAGTTGCGGGTGGTGCCGGCGGTCATGCCGGAGGCGTTGTTGGCGACGACACCGCCGACGCAGGCGGCGCTGGAGCTGGCCGGGTCGGGGCCCATCAGCCGCCCGTGCCGGGAGAGCGCGATGTTGGCGCGGCCGATGGTCGTGCCGGGCCTGATCCGTGCCCGGGTGCCGTCGTCCAGCATCTGCACCCCGGTCCAGTGACGGCGCACGTCGACGAGGATGTCGTCGCCCTGGGCCTGGCCGTTGAGGGAGGTGCCGGCCGCGCGGAAGACGACGTGCCGTCCGGACTCGCGCGCGTGCCGCAGCACCGCGGAGACGTCGTGGACGTCCTCGGCGATGACGACGACGCGCGGCACCAGACGGTACGGGCTGGCGTCGGAGGCGTAGCGCACCAGGTCGGAAATCTTGTGCAGGACCTTGCCGGGGCCCAGTTCCAGGGCGAGGGCGTTGCGCAGACCGTCCGGAGTACCCGAAGCCCGGTCGTCGGCGACCCGGTCGACGGCCGGGCCCCGCGCCGGGTGCGGGCGCAGCTTCCCCGGCTCCGGTTCGAGCAGCGGCATGCGGTGTTCCTTTCTTCGGGCCGGTGCCGCCCGGTCACCGCCGAGTCGGCGGTGACCGGGCGGCAGTGCCATGTCGTCGTCAGAACGGGACCGTCGCGGCCGTGGACGGACCGCGGTGGTGCGGCGGGACGCGCGTGGGCGTCCCGCTTCGGCCGGGCCTTGCTCAGCGTCCGGCGCGGCAGGCGTGCGCGGCCTGGTCGAGCAGGTCGGCCACCGGACGCGGGTCGCTCACCGCGACCGCGTGCGGAGCGGAGACGGTGACCGTGTGGGCCTTGGCGCGCGAGGCCATCCACCGCTGCGCCTTCGGCGGGATGTTGCGGTCCTCGGTGGCGATGAGGTACCAGGTGGGCAGGTTCTTCCAGGCCGCCGCGGTGGCGGGCTCGTTCAGTGCCGCCACCGTGATCGGACGCTGGCCCACCGCCATCGTCCGGGCCGTGGTGCGGTCGACGCCCGCGGCGAACTGCTGCGGGAACAGGTCCTGCCGGATGACCAGTTCGTCGCCCTGCCCGCCGCCGGCCAGCGGGTACTTCTGGACCACGGTGGTCGGGGCCAGGGAGCTGCCGGGGTACTTGTCGCTGAGCGCGGCGGCGCTCTCGCCGACGTCCGGGACGAAGGCCGCGATGTAGACCAGGCCCTTGACCTGGGCGTAGCCAACCGCGGCCCGGCTGATGACGGAACCGCCGTAGGAGTGCCCGGCCAGCAGGACCGGGCCCTCGATGCTGTCGAGGACGCTGCGTATGTACGCGGCGTCGCCGGCCACGCTTCTCAACGGGTTCGGCGGGACCACGACACGGTGGCCCTTGCGCTGGAGCCGCTGCACCACGGGGGTCCAGCTGGAGGCGTCGACGAAGGCGCCGTGCACCAGCACGATGGTGGGGAGGTCCCCCCGGCTCGTGGAGGTGCCGGTGGCGGACGGCGTCTGCGCCGGGGCCGCGTGGGCGATCGCGGTGGCGCCCAGGGCGGCGGCCCCGGCCACCATGGACACGGTCACGGTGCGGCGCGGAATCGAGGCGTTCATCGTTCTCTTTCTGCTCGTGGCTGCCCGCCCGCCGGGCGGACGGCCTCACGCCACGGCCGTGACCGTGCCGGGAGGCGGCCCGGCGGGAAGGACCGTCTGAGAGGTACTGCTGGTGGTCTCGGGGACCGGTCTACTTGGAGGTGGCCTCGATGGCTTCCTCGATGAAGGCGACGACCCGCTTGGGATGGGCGAGCATGACCAGGTGCGAGGAGTCGACCTCGATGGTGGTCATGCCGGCGCGCTTGTAGCCGAAGCGCTCCACGTCCGGGTTGATGGTGTGGTCGGAGGAGGACACCAGGCCGAAGGACGGCTTGGTCTTCCACGCGGCGGCCGGGGCGGCGTCGGCGAAAGCCTGCGCGGCCAGCGGACGCTGCGAGACCGCCAGCACCTTCGCCAGCTCGGGGTCCACGTCGGCGGCGAAGATCGCCGGGAACTTGTCGACCTGCACCGACACGTCCGTGCCCGGCGTGTCCGAACCCTCGATCGGGAACGGCGTGTAGACGAGTGCGGCGGCCAGGTCGGAGTCGGGGAAGCCGCCCTGCAGCTCGCCGAGGCTCTCGCCTTCCTCCAGGGCGTAACCCGACAGGTAGACCAGCGCCTGGACGTTGTCCTCCACACCGGCCACCGTGATCACGGCGCCTCCGTAGGAGTGGCCCACCAGGACGACCGGGCCCTCGATCTGGCGCACGACGGAGGCCACGTACGCCGCGTCCCCGATCAGGCTGCGGTTGGGAACGGCCGGGGCCACGACCTTCAGACCGCGCTTCAGCAGCTCGGGGATCACGGCGGAGTAGCTGGACGCGTCCGCGAACGCGCCATGCACCAGGACGACGGTCGGCTTTTCGGAACGGGACATGTTCTGACTCGTTTCTTTTTGCTCAAGGAAATGATGATCGGCTGAACGATCAGGCTGAAAGGAAATCTAACGGCGGCACATGAGGGGAAGTTGTCTCCACGCGTCTCGCTCCTTGCTCAGGAGCGCTGCCTTCCCGCCACGCGCGACGGCGGAACGGTCAGCCGTTCCAGCCCTCCAGGAAGGCCAGCAGCTCTGCGTTGACGACCTCGGGCTTCTCCTCCTGGCAGAGGTGCCCGCACTCGGGGATCGCCACGCCGCGGACGTCGCGCGCCATGCCCTTCCAGACGTCCAGGACGTCGTACGCCTGGCCGACGGCACTGAAGTCCTCGCCCCAGATCGTCAGCACAGGGCAGTCGATGGGCCGGTCCTCGTCCTCGCGGTCCTGGGCCACGTCCTGGGCGGCCGCGCGGTAGTCCATGCACGAACCGCGGACCGCTCCCGGCTGCCGGTAGGCACGGACGTAGACGTCGATCTCCTCGGCCGACAGCATCTCCGGGTTGTAGGACCAACTGCGGTAGAAGTGCGTCAGCCACGCCTCCTCGTTGCCCGCGATGAGCGCCTCGGGCAGGTCGGGGACCTGGAGGAAGGTGAAGAACCAGTAGCCGGCTCGGGCCATGGCCACGTCGTAGGTGTCGGCGATGACCCGGGTCGGGATGTTGTCCATGGCGACGAACCGGTCGACGCGGTCGCGGAAGTCCTTCGCGAAGCGCGTCCCCACGCGCGCCCCCCGGTCATGACCGATCAAGGCGATCCTGTCGTGGCCCAGGTGACGCATCAGGGCGAGGGTGTCATGGGCCATCGTGCGCTTGTCGTAGCCGGACGCCGGCTTCTCGGTGTCCCCGTACCCGCGGAGGTCGGGCGCGATGACCGTGTACTTCTCCGCCAGGACCGGAATCTGCTTGCGCCAGCCGTACCAGGTCTCCGGGAAACCGTGCAGCAGGTAGACCGGAGGGCCCTGCCCCGCACTCACCCAGTGCTGGTTGATTCCGTTGAGCGTCGCGGTGTGATGCGTGATGTCGGTCGGAACTGTCATGCTGACTCGCAGATGTCAGAGGGACGGGAACTCTTGACCTGGAACGTCGAGGCAGACATGCCTCACCCCTGTCGGTGACGAACCGGTCACACTGCGGTCGAGTCTGCACACGGTCCCGATGCGGCGCTTGTCCGCATGCGCACGGCCTCTGTTCCTTCTGTGCCACCATCCCTGCCATCAACGGGTCAGGCGGAGGCACGCGCCAAACGCTCTTTGCACTGCCTCGACCTGACCAACTCGCCTTTGCCATAACAAATTGCTGCTCGCGCGAATAATTCTTCAACAGAGCGGGAAGGCAGGCGAATCTTCGGGTGAACTCCTCGTCTCCCCGATCCCAGCCTTGCGGCAACGTGCGTCAAGGGCCGCCGAACGCCCTGCAGCGTTGAGCGACCCTCTCGGATCCCGCGCCTGCCGCGGAGGCCGTTCAGCCTTCGAACACCTCGCGCAGGCGCGCTTCCTGCTCCCGGTCGAGGTTGGAGCGGATCAACTCCGCGTGCTCAGAGGGCAACGCCTCCTTCACCCGGTCGAGCACCTCGTCCCGGGTCAGCAGGAAGAGCGCGGAGGTCCCCTGGGTCACCTGTGACTTCACGGAATCGATGAAGTCGTCGTCGATACCCACGTCACTGAGTCTGCCGCCCAGTGCTCCGGCGGCGGCGCCTACGGCGGCACCCAGAAGCGGCATGAGGAAGATCAGACCGAAGAGCAGCCCCCAGAAGGAGCCGGACAGGGCTCCTGCTCCGACCAGATCGGTGAGCTGCTTCGTCTTGGGCTTCCTTGCTTCCGCCGGCCAGCTCACAGTGGCGGCGTCGAGCACGGTGATCAGCTCCTGCTTCTGCAGGGCGAGCAGCTTCTCCTCCACCTGCTGAGCACCGCGAGGCGCATCGAACATCCAGACCGTCAACGTGGCCATGAGTTTCCCTTTCGGAGTGGCTTCCGCCCCAGTAGAACGGCGGTGGCGTCGACACGACAGCCTCAACCGCACCCCCGTGCGGTCCTGGCTCACTGCCGTGCGCTGAGGGAAAGAAGGGCGCGTCAGGTCGCGTCGTCCAGGCGGTCGAGACGCTGGTGCGCGTCGGCGAGGACGTGCGGGTCGGCGTTGCCGCCGAGCGCCAGACAGGCCCGGAACGCCTCACGCGCCTCGTCCACTCGTCCCGCGGACAGCAGCACGTCTCCCAGGTGGAGCAGGTGCAGGCTCTTCACCGGGAGGTTACCGAGGCCGTCGCTGAGCCTCACCGCGTCATGTACGTACGCGACGGCCTCGTCCCACTGGTCGAGCAGCCCAAGACTTCTGCCCATTCCGGAGGTCACTCCGATGCGGGACGTCTCGGCGATGTACGGCTCGAGGAGTTCTCCGGACTCGTCCAGGAACGTCAGAATCCGCTGGAAAGCCTGAAGGGCAGCGGCGCCTTCTCCCTGCAGCAGGAGGTTGTGGGCGAAGCCGTGGCGGGCTTGGAGACTGCCGTGCGGATCGCCCACCGACGCGAACAGAGGAATGGCGCGGTTGTAGTACGCGGCTGCTTCCTCATGGAACTCCCTGACCCGTTGGGCCCAGCCCAGGTAGTAGTAGGCCCACGCCTGCTGCCGCGCGTCCTTCCCCCGCTCCGCCGCGGCCAGCGCTTCCCGGGCCACGGACAGGCCGTCCCCGGGACTGCCCTCGCAGACGATGAGGGTCCAGGCGTGGTAGTTCAACTGTGTGGCGCGTAGGACGTCGTCGCCCAGGGCCTGAGCGCTGCGAGCGGCGAGGCTGAAGACCTCGGTCCAGTGCCCCCAGAAGATCCACTGGTCCGAGAACCAGTGCAGGGACTCCGCCACCTCCACCACCAGCGCGTGCTCACCGGCGTCGGCCATGGCGCGCAGGGCGGCGAGCCAGTTGATGCCCTGGCTCTGCAGCCACTGCCGGGCCTGGTCGGCGCAGGAGAGGTCGACCAGCCCCTGCCGATCCGCCGGTGGTGCCCCGTGGCCCGGCTCGAACCAGCGTCCGGCGACGATGGTCGTCTCCAGCAGCCAGCGGTACAGATCCGTCCGGAGCCGCTCGGCTCGTTCCGCGCCCTCCTCGGTCGCAAGTCGGTCGCCGGCGTAGTACCGGAGCAGGTCGTGCAGCCTGAAGCGGTCGCCGTGCGTGCCGAGCAGACCCGTCTCCACCAACTCGTCGAGGATGTCCTCGGCGCTCGGCAGATCCCGCCCCAGCAGTCGCGCGGCACAGGCCGATCCCGCGTCGGGCCCCGGCACCAGGGACAGCCTCCGGAACAGCCGGGCCGCGTCGGGGGTCAGCTGCTGGTACGACAGGTCGAAGGCGACCGACACCTTCCTGTCTCCGGCGACCAGGGCCTCCAGACGGCGCCCGTCCACGGCGAGCCGGTCGGCGAGACGCCGCACCGACCATCCGGTCCGGGTCGCCAGCCAACTGCCGGCCACCCGAAGGGCCAGTGGAAGGTAACCGCACTGCCGGGCCACCTCGCTCAGTGCCGAGGGTTCACGCGCGGCGCGATCCTCACCGATCATGGCGGTCAGGAAGGCGATGGCCTCGTCGGGAGCCAGCTCGCCCAGCCTGATCCGGTGCACGTCGCGCAGCCCGGTGAGCACCCGTCGGCTGGTCACCAGCACCATCGCGCGCCCGCGGGCGGGGATCAGCGGCCGTACCTGGGCCTCATCACGTGCGTTGTCGAAGATCAGCAGACAGCGCCGGTCGGCGAGGAGGTCCTCGTAGAGGGCGGCATGCCCGTGCGGTCCGGCCTTCATCAGCTCCGAGTCGGCGACGTGGAACCCCTTGAGCACGCCCAGCATCAGTTCCGCGGGGGACGGGGGGCTTTCGTCCATGCCCCGCAGGTCCAGCATCATCTGTCCATCGGGGAAGGACTCCGCCAGTTCCTGGGCCGCGTGCAGGGCGAGCGCGGTCTTCCCCATGCCGGGCGGACCGGACACGGTCATCACCACCGGCCCGGGACCACTGCTCGAAGGGGCGGTGGTGCCCGCCTCGCTCCCTGTCGGCCCCGCTGCCAACGTGGTCAGCGTTTCCAGCTCATCGCGACGTCCGACGAAGTCGCCGGCACCCCTTGGGAACGTGTGAACCGATACGGGTGCCGACTCGTCGACGCGCCCCGCACGTGCGGCCGCCAAGAGCCGGTCGTGCTGCTCCGCGTCCAGTCGCAGGCCGTCGGCCAGGGCGGCAACTGTACGCCGCTGCGGGGCCGCGCGGCGCCCGCGCTCCAGGTCTCCGATGCCCCGGACGCTCACGCCCGACGCCTCGGCGAGGCCCTCCAAGGTCAGGAAGGCGTCCAGCCGCAGTTGTCGCAGCAGCGCTCCGAAGTCCTCTCCCCCGCCGTTCACCGCGCCTTCCTCCCGTGCTCCGTGCCGTGGTCAGGCACTCGGGAGCGCGCTGAGACGGGAGGTGCTGACCGACATACACCCGCTGACACGGACCAAGGGCCCGTTTCTCAAGTTTAGCCTCCGCCGCTCTTGCGTGGCCTCACCCTCACCACCGTGGTGATCAGCGGCCTACGCACGGAACCTGCGCCTCAGTGCCCTTCGTTTTCCGCTCCGTGCACGACCGGCCGCCTGGCGCGGCGGGGGGAGCCGAACCGCGTCAGGCTCGTGCCACCGGCGGTCACCGCCCCACTCACCCCTCGGCAGGAAGAAGCAGGGATGTCGGAACAACGCACGAGAACGACGACTGACACGAAGCTCCTCGGCCGGATCGCGGAGATGATCGGCGAAGAGAGACAGCTGCGCGAGGCGCTCGCGGCCGGCGGTGTCGACCGGACGACGGAGCACGGCCGTCTGGTCCGCCTGGAGGCTGAACTCGACCAGTGCTGGGATCTTCTACGGCAGCGCCGCGCGCGCATGGCGGCCGGTGAGGACCCGGAGGAGGCCCGCGTGCGACCGATCGCACAGGTGGAGCGCTACCTGTCCTGAGGTGCGGTCGGGCTGCCCCCGTTGCTCGTGCGGGCATCCAGGGACGCGATCAGCGCGGCGGCCTCCCGAGCGGCATCAGGGTCCGCGTAGGGCCCCAGGGAGACCAGGCGGCTCAGGGACTCCCGCGCCTCCGCCGCACGCCCCATGCGGAGCAGTAGTTCACCGAGTTGCTGGAGGGATCGGCTCTCCAGCCCGATGTTGCCGGTGCGGTGGCTGATGTCGACGGACTGGCGCATGTGGGCGACGGCTTCCTGAGTCCGGCCGAGACTCTCGCAGCTGCGCGCCAGCCCCGAATGGCAGCCCGCCCGCGCGAACTCCGCGGCATGCGGCTCGATGCGGTCACCCGCCGTCTCCAGGAAGTCCAGCGCGCGGCGGTAGGCGCCGATCGCTTCTTCGCCGCGACCGGAGTCGGTGAGGATCAAGGCCACTCCGTGCAGGGCGGTGAGGCTTCCCTGCGGGTCCTGCGCCGCCTCGAAGAGGTGCCCCGCCCGGCTCATGTGCTCGGCCGCCGTCTCGTACTCGGCGAGTTTGCGGTGCGCCCACCCCTGGTAGAAGTGCGCCCACGCCTGCTGGCTGGTGTCACCGGCCTGCCGGGCGAGGGCCAGGGCCCGCACTGAGTGGGTGAGGCTGTCGCGGTAGCGCCCTTGGCACAGCAGCCTCGCCCAGGCGAGGTAGTTGAGGTGGGTCGCCCGCAGAGCCGGGTCTCCGAGTACCTCCGCGCTGGCGGCGGCCATGCCGAAGACCTCGGGCCAGTACCCCCAGTAGATCCACTGGTCCGAGAACCAGTGCAGGGACTCGGCCACCTCCACCACCAACGCGTGCCTGCCCGACTGGCCGGCCGCGCGGAGTGCGGCCAGCCAGTTCGCGCCCTCGTCCTGGAGCCAGGCGCGGCCTCTGTCCGCGGAGGAGAGGTCGACGTCCCCGTTCGGGGTGCCGGACGGGGCACCGGCCCTCGGCTCGAACCACCGGCCGGCCACGATCGCGGTCCGCAGCAGCCAGTCGCGGAGTGCGGCCCGTGCCTCGGCCTTGTCCTGCGCGTCCTCCTCGGCGTCCAGTCTGGCCTGCGCGTACAGCCTCAGCAGGTCATGCATCCGGTAGCGATCGCGTTCGACACCCAGCAGACCCGCCTCCACCAGCTCCTCCAGGGTGTCCTCGGCGTCGAAGAAGGTGTGGCCGCACAGCTGGGCCGCTCCGGCGGCGGAGACGTCGGTGCCGGGGACGAGGGCGAGTCGGCGGAACATGCGGGCGGCCGGTGCGCTGAGCTGGCGGTAGGACAGGTCGAAGGCCGCGGAGACCTCCAGGCCCCCGGCCGTCAGCGTCCTCAGGCGCTCCTCGTCGGGCGCCAGCCGCTCCTCGAGCCGTGCCACCGGCGCGGTCCTGTTCACAGCGAGCCAACTGCCGGCCAGGCGCAGGGCGAGTGGAAGGTGGCCGCAGTACTGGGCGATCTTGTCGAAAGCGGCGTTGTCGTCGGCCCGCTCGTCGCCCACCAGCGTCGACAGCAGCGCCGTGGCCTCGTGCCTGTCGAGTCCGTCCAGGCCGAGATGGTGCACGCCTTCCAGGCCGGTCAGCATGCGCCGGCTGGTCACCACCACGATCCCCGTACCGGAACCGGGCAGCAGGGGGCGCACCTGCGCCTCGTCCCGGGCATTGTCGAGGACGAGCACGAACCGTCGTTGTGCGAGCGTCTGCCGGTACAGGTGGACATGCCCCTCCGGGCCCGCGTTCGCCACTTTCCGGTCGGCCACCCGCAGTGCGCGCAGTACCCCCAGCATCAACGCCGCGGGCGTCGGCGGCTCGGCATCGAGCCCCCGCATGTCCACCACTACCTGGGCGTCAGGGAAGTGTTCGGTGAGCCGACGGGCCGCTTGGAGCGCCAGCGTCGTCTTGCCCATCCCCGGCGGCCCGGACACCACAACCGTCGGCGGTCCATTGGGGTCCGTCCTCCCTTCCCTGCCTCGGGCCGCCCGCCTGTCCGCGACCCGCCTCGCGATCCCGGTCAGGTAGGCGAGTTCCCGTTCCCGTCCGACGAAGTCGGTAACACCTCGGGGCACGACCTGCACACCGACCGGGGTGTACCCGTCGCTGCGCCCGGCTCGGGCCGCGCTCAACAGGCGCTGCCGCTGCGGGCCGGTCAGCCGCAGACCCTCGGCGAGCGCGTTCACCGTGCGCCGCTGCGGTGCCGCGCGCCTTCCGCGTTCGAGTTCCCCGATACCGCGCACACTGACGCCGGATGCCTCTGAAAGCCCCTCAATGGTCATCGATGCCGTCCGACGCAGCTCCCGGAGAAGTGCGCCGAAACTCGGCTCGTCCTGTGTCATCGCCTCTGAGCCCACAGCCGCCACAATTGGAGTAGGTCCCGCACCGACAGGCGGTCAGCCTACTGTCGTCGGCACGGACACCTGGGTGCAGGGTGGAGCGACATGCTATGCGGCACCTGTGCCGGAACGCCACGGCGGTGGTCCTGCCGGAAGGGATCAGTCGCTGCGACCCGTGAGCTGGGCCAGTCCACTGTCGACATCGACATACGCGCTTTCCGTGCCAGATGGCACCAGTACATCGGTGTCCGCCAGGAAGCACGAGACCTTCGACGCCGGAAGTTCTATCAGGGCGGCACCGGCGCGGGAGCGCAGGACGACACGCATGATGTCCGGCAGGCAGCGGTGCCGGGGAAAGACCAGGACGTCCCCGATTCCCGCCGGCCGGCGCAGTCCTTCGGCAAGCAGCTCACGCGCGAAAACCCAGACGACCGGCCTCGCATCCGGCGCCCCCAGAAGAAGCCGAACCGCATACGGGTCTTCTCGGCCGTAATGGAGTCGCGCGGGCAAGGGAACCCGTCGGTCTTCCGAAACACTGACGAGCGCCGGAACGTCACACACGATGGGAACAGAGGGTTGACTCATCGGTTCTCCTCGAGAAACTGCAGAGTGTCATTCGGACGCGACAGCTTAAAAAGCCGTACGTGCAATGCCTTGCCACTGAGCGCATGCGTCGTTGCCGTTCGAAGAACGAATACCGGACACAATTCCGCCGCAGTGCGCTATCGGTGTCCACGCCGTGCGCTGAAGAGCAACACGGCGGAGCGCCCCCCGCCTAACGTGGCCGCGCCCGAACAACCCGAGGAGTCCCGTGGCCAAGCAGAGCATTGCCGAGCAGTACGTCGATCTACTGGCCCGCGCGGGCGTACAGCGTGTGTACGGCGTGGTGGGCGACAGTCTGAATCCCGTGGTCGACGCCATTCGGCGGCACGACGCCCTGGACTGGATCCAGGTCCGGCACGAGGAGGTGGCCGCTTTCGCCGCCGGCGCCGAAGCACAGCTCACCGGCCGGCTGGCCGCCTGCGCGGGCTCCTGCGGTCCGGGCAACCTGCACCTCATCAACGGCCTGTTCGACGCGCACCGGTCGATGGCCCCCGTCCTCGCACTGGCCGCGCAGATACCGAGTGGTGAGATCGGCACCGGTTACTTCCAGGAGACCCACCCCGACCGTTTGTTCGAGGAGTGCAGTCACTACTCCGAACTGATCTCCTCGCCCCGTCAGATGCCCCGGGTGGTGCAGACGGCGATCCAGCACGCGGTGGGGCGGCGGGGAGTGTCGGTGGTGGCGCTCTCCGGGGACGTGGCGGACGAGGAGGCTCCGAACGAGGGGACCGAGCCGGCGATTCCGCTGGACCTGCCCGCTGTCCGCCCGGCCGATCACGAGGTGTCCCGGCTGCGGGAGATGGTGGACGCCGCCGAGAGGGTGACCCTGTTCTGCGGACGCGGGGTGGCTGGCGCCCACGCCGAGGTGATGGCCTTCGCCGAGAAGATCAAGGCTCCGGTAGGCCACGCGCTGCGCGGCAAGGAGCACATCCAGTACGACAATCCCTACGACGTCGGCATGTCCGGTCTGCTGGGCTACGGTGCCGCTTACGAGGCGATGCACGAGGCCGACCTTCTGATCCTGCTGGGTACGGACTTTCCGTACTCGAACTTCCTGCCGCGGCATGTGAAGACCGTGCAGGTCGACCTGCAGCCCGAGCGGCTGGGCCGGCGCACCTCGCTGGACCTCGCGGTGTGGGGTGATGTCCGCGAGACACTGAGGTGCTTGACTCCCGCGGTACGTGAGAAGCAGTCCCGGCGGTTTCTCGACCGCATGCTGCACCGGCACGTCCACGCGCTGGAGAAGGCGGTCGGGGCCTACACCCACAACGTCGAGAGGCTCTCCCCCATCCACCCGGAATACGTGGCTTCGGTGCTGGACGAGGAGGCGGCGGACGACGCGGTGTTCACCGTGGACACCGGGATGTGCTGTGTCTGGGCAGCCCGTTACCTCACTCCGAACGGGCGTCGCCGCATTCTCGGCTCCTTCGTGCACGGCTCCATGGCCAACGCCCTGCCGCAGGCGATCGGTGCCCAGTTCCTCGACCGCCGGCGGCAGGTGGTGTCCCTCTCCGGCGACGGCGGATTCTCCATGCTGATGGGGGACTTCCTGACCGCGGTGCAGTACGGCCTGCCGGTGAAGGTGGTCGTCTTCAACAACTCGTCCCTGGGCATGGTCGACCTGGAGATGATGGTCGACGGTCTGCCGCCGCACGGCACCGGGTACCCGCACACCGACTATGCGGCGATCGCCACCGCCACGGGCGCGCGCGGCATCCGTGTGGAGGCCGCGGCCGACGTGCGCGGCGCACTGCGTGAGGCGTTCGCACACGACGGGCCGGTGCTGGTCGACGTGGTCACCGATCCCGACGCGCTCGCCGTTCCCCCGAAGACGTCCGTCGAGCAGGTCAGTGGCTTCGCCCTGTCCGCGAGCCGCACCATCCTTGCCGGCGGTGTGGGCCGCATGATGCACCTGGCGCGCACCAACCTGCGCAACATCCCGCGGCCCTAGACGCCGACGGCCGACTCCGTCGCAAGCAGTCCCCCCTCCCCCGCTTCTCCGCCCGGACGCGGTGTCCGCCCCGCCGGTGGACGCCGCGCCGGCATCCGCGACGCCGCCTGCTCACCGTCGCTTTCTGCCTGCGATGTGCCTGGAGCCGACATCGGTGCACTGATTGGCTGGTCAGGGCGGGGAACCGGGCCGCAGAGCCGCTGTCCGGCTCCCGTCGTGACGCGTCGCGCGCGACGGGACTTCCGCACTTGCCCTGGGTGATGACCGTCGCCTCCACGAGGAGGCGGGCGTCCGCCCGGTCTGTGCGCGCTGCGACTCCAGAGTCTCCGCCCGTGGCAATGGGTTGGAGAGGAGTGCCGGATGAGTCCGGTGTTGATGACCTCGTCGGTACCCGACGAGAAAAGACTCGCTTACTGGCGCGACGCGGTGAACCGGGCGCTGGTCCCCGTGACCGTCGTGCCGCGTGACGAGAGAACCTTCACGGGGAGGATCACCACGGAGCACGTGGGGGCCCTGCGGGTCTCCGTCCTCGAAGCCGACGCGCACCGTGCCAAACGGACGCAGGCACACATCGCGCGGACGCCGGAACCGCTTGTGGTGGTCGGTGTCCAGATGACGGGCCGGACGGTACTCGTCCAGGAAGGCCGCCAGGCCACGGCGGCCCGGAACGACCTCTTCGTCTACGACACCTCCCGCCCGTACTTCCTCGACCACCCGGAGCGCTTCTCCACACGCGTGGTGCTCATCCCGCGCCGCTTGCTGGATCTGCCGGACGGGACGCTCAACAGTGTCAGCGGCGCCGTCATCGGCACGGACAGCGGATGCGCCGCGGTACTGAGACCCTTCCTCACCACCGTGACCGCCTCCGCCCACGTCTACTCGCCGTCCGCCACGGGCGGGCTGGCGAACGGGCTCATCGACCTCTTCTCCACTTTGGTGGCGGAGCAGGGCAGGGAGCTGACGACGGGCTCCGAGACCACACGGAAGCATCTCGTGCGACGCGTCCGCGAGTACATCGACCAGAACCTGGGGGATCCCGCCCTGTCACCGGATGCGGTGGCGAAGGCACAGCACATCTCGGTGCGGTATCTCCACCGTCTCTTCGAGGACGAGGGCATCACGGTCGGCCGTCTGATCCAGCGCCGCCGACTTGAGAAGTGCGCGCACGAACTGGCCCGTCACAGCCGCACGTCACCCACTGTGTCAGCCATTGCCCAACGCTGGGGCTTCGTCAATCCGACCCACTTCAGCCGGGTCTTCCGGGACGCCTACGGTCTCTCACCCCGCGCGTGGCGCACCGTGCGACTTCAGGCGCGTGACGATGCCCACCAGCAGGTCGGCGCGCGCTCTCCGTGGTGAGCGACTCCGCTCAGCCTCACCGGTGCGACGTCGAGTCGGCAGTGTCCGGTGCGTGCCCCGGGCCTGGTCACGGCAGCTGGGGAAAGGTGTGCTGCTCGGGGATTCCGTGGGTGGTATCCGCGGTGTGCCGCCCGGCAGCGTCGGTGAGAGCGGCGGGGTAGCCCGCGGAGACGACCACGGCCGGATCGGACACGTCCGCCGTGTGGTGCGGCGGGTGCTCCCGGAGAGCCCACTGCGGGAGGCACCGGTGACACCGAACAGCGGTTGCTCTCATGGGCCGTGACCGGTGCCGGGGACGCCGCGGGTGGGCCGGATGGTCAGCACGGCGGTCGGCGAGGAGTGCGGTGGGGGTGTGTCCGGCGCCCACGACCGGCAGCGCGGGGCGGCCGGCCGGAGCGATGTGGATGCCGCCGGGGTCATCGGCGGCCTCGGCACGGCTGTCGGGCGGCACTTCGGCGACCGGCACCGTGCCGACGGCGAATCGGACGCCCAGGCCGGACCCGCCGAGCGCCGTGGCGGTATGCGCCGGGAGATCGACGCGTCGTAGGGCCGTGTCCCTGGGACGAACTCCTCAACGGTCCGCCGTCACGCCGTCGTTCCGCTCCCGCAGAAGTGCCACACCGCCCGCCGCGGCCAGCGCCACGACCGCCGACACCACCATCGCCGTGTCCGCGCCCCGCGCGGTGCTTCCCGCCGACGCCGTGAGTGCGATCGTCAGAGCCACCCCGGCGCACGAGCCGATGTAACGGAAAGTCTGCTGCGCACCGGAGCCCATCGCGGCGCGGGTCGCCGGTACCGAGTCCACCGCCAGCAGCGGCAACGCGGCGTTGAGAAGACCGCTGCCGACGCCGGCCACGATCAGGCCGGGCAGCAGCCGCGGCCAGGAACCGGCGCCGATGGCACCCAGGAGCGCCAGTGTCCCGCCAGCGTGCAGGACAAAACCGAGAGCCAGTTGGTGGCGGGCCGATATGCGGCTGCCGAGGTGGCGGGCGAACAGGGCCACCAGGAACGAGAGTCCGGACCAGACGAGGAACAGCCATGCCGTACTGATCGGTGACAGCCCCAGCGCCTGTTGCAGCAGCGTCGGAAGGAAGCTGAACAGACCGATCACGGCGAGCCCGGTGAACAGCCCGCCGGCAGACGAGGCGAGGAAGAGCGGGCGCCGCAGCAGGGCCAGATCGATCATTGGAGTTGCGGCCCGTCGTTCCACCAGCACGAACAGCGCTGTGAGCAGCACTGCCACCGCCAGCAGCGCGATCACCGGCGCCCGCAGCCAGCCGTCCCGTCCCAGTGTCAGCGCTGCCACCAGGGCGACCAGGGCCGGTCCGAACGCCGCTGCCCCGGCGAGATCCGGCCGGCCCGCGCGCGAGGAGCGGGACTCCGTGAGGCCGCGGGCGCCGAGCGCGGCCACGACCAGCGCGGCGACGCCCAGCACACCGTACGCCAGGCGCCAGGAAGGCAGCGCGCCGGCGAGCAGTGGGCCCACCGCGATGCCGCCGCTGACGAACGCGCCCCATATGCCGGTCGCGTGCAACCGGCCGCGTGTGGTGGTGAAGGCGTGCACGATCAGCCCCAGGGCGCTCGCCAGAAGCGCCGCGCTCGCCGCGCCCTGGGCGATCCGGGCGAGGGTGAACAGCCAGGTCGACGGTGCGAGCGCGCCCAGGGCGGTTGTCAGCCCGAGGGCGAACGTGCCCCAGACGAAGACCCGGCGGCGGCCGTAGTCGTCGGCGAGGCTCCCCGCGACCAGGAGCAGGGCCGCGAGCCCGAGTGGGGTGCCGTTGAGCAGCCATGCCTGGGCGGACAGCGAAGTGTGCAGGTCTTCGGCGGTCTGGGGGAGCGTCACCATCGGCGCGGTGTACGTCATCAGGGCGAGCGCTGTGCCCGCGCTGGTCAAGGCGAGGGTGAGGCCTGCGCGCAGCGGTTTGGCTCTCGTCCGTGTGGCGACGCCGGGACCGCTCGTGGTGTCATTCACGACGTGTCTGTCCTTCCGGGCTCGCGCATGCACCGGTCGTGGCCGGGGCATGCGCCGGGCAGCAACAGTTCAATGAACGAACCATCAGGTGGGGAGGTTAGCACTGTAGATTCGTTCACTGAACCGATTAGGGGACGGCGATTACAGTGGGAGGCATGGCACTGGGCAAGGACTACACACAGCAGGAGTGCTCGATCGCCCGCGCGTTGGAGGTCGTCGGCGAACGGTGGACGCTGCTGGTGGTGCGTGACGCCCTGTACGGCGTCCGGCGTTACAACGACTTCCTGGTTCACCTCGGCATTCCGCGCGCTGTCCTCGCGAGCCGCCTGCAGACGCTCACCGCCGAGGGTGTCCTCGAAAAACGCCGGTACCAGGAGTCACCACCCCGGGACGAGTACGTCGTCACCGACCGCGGCATCGCCCTGTGGCCGGCCCTGCGCGCCCTGTCCACGTGGGGACGGGACAATTACGACGTCGCTCCACTGCGGATCTTCCGGCACGCCGGCTGCGGCACCGAGCTCGGACAGTACGGTGAGTGCCCCGCCTGCGGGGTTCCCGTTCCGGTGCCGGACGTCGAGATGCTGCCCGGCCCCGGGCTCGCCCCCGACCCGGCCGACCCGGTCAGCCGCGCGCTGCTGCAGCCCAAGCGGCTGCTGCAGCCCGTGGTCACCGAGCCGGCCAAGGACTGATCCGTCCATGGTCGGCCGCCCGGCTCACCGGGGAGCCGCGGTGCGGGCGTGCGCGGCGCGCGAGGAGGCCGGCAGATGGGTGCCGAGTATGACCAAGGAGAGGCCGACCACCCCGAGGACGAGGTAGGCGCTGTCCCCGGCGAAGCTGTCCCGCACGGCCCACCACAGCGCCGCCGTGCGCCGGAGACCGTGCGCCGCGCGCTGCCCTCGACGATCGCGGTCTTGCCCGTGTGAGGACATCGCGGCGGAGCGCACTTCAGCGGGACGTTGCGGAGAGATCAGCCGAGGCGGTCCGCCCAGTCGGTCGGCACCCGTCCCAGGGGGCCGGGAACGGGCTGATCGATCGGGTGGCTGCGGGGCGGGGCCAACAGCGGACCCGACTCGTACAGGGTGGAGGTGTCGTAGTCCCAGAACCAGCCCTCCCCCGGTTCGAAGCTCTGGATGATCGAGTGGCCACTCGTGCGGGCGTGCGCGGTGGCGTGCCGTGAGGGCGAGTCGTCACAGCAGCCGATGTGTCCACAGGTGGCACAGCGCCTCAGGTGGAACCACCACGCACCGGTGGCCTCGCACTCGACGCAGCCGGTGCCGCTGGGCGGAACATCGGGATCGATACCGGTCGGGGTGCTCATCGGGTCTCCCAGTGTCGTGATCGAGGGAAGGGGCCAAGACCGCGGAGCCGATGCCAACGAGGGCTCGTACCGAGAACCGGCCTCTTCCCCCTGAACCTAGATGCGATGCCGCCCCTGCGTTTTCCGGGAGCGCACCGGGCCCTGCCCGCAAGCGCACGTGATCGCAGGCTCATCCCGACAGGTCCACCTCAAAGCTCGACCTGCCCCTCAGAGCACACTTGTCCGATCACTCTTCTGTTCAGTTGTGAGCCCATTGCACACTCTTGTCTCAATCGACTTCACCGGTGGGCGGTCCATGAGAACGGCGCAGGAACACAGAAGCCAGCGATTGGGGCTGACGAGCCTCACGGTCGTGGCGAGCGGTCTGCTCGCCTTGCTGATCGGCGCAGGCTTCGCCGTCCTGCTGTGGGCGATCTCCGACGCCAACAGCTCCATCTCCGCCAGGCGCGCGTCTCGATCCGCTCTCGTCGAAGCCGGCACCATGGAGAAACTCCTCATAGACATGGAGACAGGGCAACGTGGCTACATCATCACCGAGCGTGAGGAGTTCCTCGCCCCGTGGCATGCGGCACGCGAAGCACTGCCCAAGGAGAGACAGCAGTTCACTGAGATGACGACCTCGCGGGACCAGCAGCGTGCCGCCGAGCGCATCGCGCGGGGAGTCGAGTCCTTCCTCTACGACTACTCGGTTCCTCTCGTCGACATGGCCCGTCGGGACGATCCTGCCGCTTCCGACTTCGAGCATGCCGCCAAGGGCAAGGAACTCATGGACGCCCTACGGCTGCAGTTCGACCATTACGTGGCGAACGAGCGTGTCCAACTGGACCAGCGGGAAGACGCCGCGAGAGCCAACAGCCATCAGGCAGTCGTTGCCGCCGCCATCGGGCTTGCGGCGTCGATCGGACTGGTGGCCATTTTCACTGTGCTGCAACACCGCGCCGTGGTGCGGCCTGTGCGCGGGGCAGCGGCGGCCGCGGAGAAACTGGCGGACGGTGACCTGACCGTACGGGTGCCGCCGAGCAGGGTGAAGGAAATCGGAACCTTGGGTACCTCCTTCAACAACATGGCCGCCTCGCTCCAAGGCAGCCGCCGACGCATCATGGAGAGCACCGCAGCCGTCCATCGGCGTACTGCCCGAGACCTGCATGACGGAGCGCAGCAGCGCCTGGTGAGCCTGATGATCGGGCTCCGGCTGGCACGGGAGATGCTTCCCGACACGGAGAAGGCCGTGACCGATCTACTGGACAAGTCGATCGACAACGCTCAGACGGCCGTCAACGAGCTGCGGGATCTGGCCACCGGAATATACCCGCTCGTGCTCACGGTGAAGGGCCTGGTAGCGGCAGTGAACGACCTGGCGCGCCGATGTGCGGTGCCCACGATCGTCGAGAGCAAGGACGAACGCAGGATCTCTCCGACCATCGAGTCGAACGCGTACTTCGTGGTGGCCGAGGCCGTCACCAACGCGGTCAAACACTCCCGGGCATCTCGTATCGACGTCCATGTCGAGTTCAGCGACATGCTGCGGATCAGGGTGGCCGATGACGGAATCGGCGGCGTCGGCAAGGCGACCGCCGGCAGTGGCATGACCGGACTGGCGGACCGAGTGGCGTCCTTCGATGGCGGGTTGGACATCGACTCCCCGCCCGGCGGCGGCACCGTCATCCGGATACAGATTCCGATACTCGACTGATTCCTCGCCCTCGTGAGCAATCGGCGCGAGGGTCACGAAGAGGAGCGCTGCCATCAGCAGACCAGCCGATGCCGTCATCGCGTTCACCATCTGCCGATCCACAGGCCGAACCAGGACACAGTGCTGATTCCGCCGTGCAGCAAGGCCGCACTCTGCAGGAGGGAAGCCAGGCCCCCTGCAGACAGCAGCCGGCACCGTCGTCGGCGCCCCGCACCCGCGTGCTGCGAGCAGTCACACGACTCCTTGAGCGGCCGTAGGCGCTCCAGAGAGTGCTCCGGTGGGCGCCAGGGCCGCATCCGAACGACGATCAACATGCCCCCCTGCAGTCGCGGTGAGTAGTGAGTCGGCCAGCACGGCCGCCCGCGCGAGGGTGCCACCGGGCCCGGCAACCGCCCGTATACCGGAACGCTCTCGGAAGCATCGGCGCTCGGTTTCGGAAGTACCCACCCGTGTCATGTGCGGTTCTTGTACGCGAGCCACACAGGCTCCAGTCTCCGCTCGAGCCGACGTGGGGTCTGTCGTGTCACCCCTCGCGCCACCTCGGGGCTCCCGCAACTTCCGTAGGGTTTACCCCACAGCTGTCATGTGGACTGCCTCCCTGCATCTCGCTGGCCGCCTTTACAGCCGTTGGCCACCGCCGTTACGCATCCTGTGTCTCGGGAGCGCAGGACGTCTCCGAAGGCCACGAGAGAGCCACCGAGACCGATCGCGACCGGGCCTGGCGGTTGTGATACCCGTGGCCCGGCGCGAGAGCCGTCCCTGCCGCACGAACCACGGATCACCAATGGGGGCTGTCTTGTTCCGAGCGACTGGCATACCGACGACAGGCACCGCCGGCCGAGGCTCCGGGACGATCTCGCATCCGCTTGGATCGCCTCCGCGGCAGTTCCTCATGACGGTACTGCGCCTCGTACACCGGCGCGAGGGCGGAGTGCTGTGGCTCGAGGGCGCCGCCGGCTCCGGCAAGTCCCACTTGCTGGCACTGGCTGCCGAGGAAGCGAGTGCGGCCGGGGCACTGATCCTGAACGGGCGGGGCGGTGATGGGCTGTCGCCACTGGCACCGTTGCTGGACGCCCTCTCGCCAGCGTCCGTATCCGGCATCGACGGACCCGGATTCCCACACCGGTCGATACGCTGGATCGAGGACCGGCTGCGGGAATTCGCCCGCAGCCGCCCGCTCCTCGTTGTCCTTGACGATGTACAGCACTGCGACAGTCACACCCTGCTCGCCGTCCGCACACTCACCTCGCGTCTCATCGACCTGCCGGTGTTGTGGCTGCTTGCCGCACGGTCCCATCTGGACGTACCGGCCGTCGTGACGCTGCGACGCGATCTGATCGGGGAGCGGACGGCCCGGCTTGAGCTGGGCCCTTGGGAACCTGCGGACGTACAGCTTCTCGTCCGGAACCTGCTGGGACGACGGGCCGGGGAGGCCGAACCGTATCTGCCGTTTCTCGGCGGTCTGCCCGGCGCCGTCGGGCACCTGTGCTCCCTGCTCGCCCCCGAGGACGGCTTGAGCGGTGGTCCCCGCACCGGACGGGACATGGTGACGGAAGCCGTCGTCAGCCGTCGCCTGGAGCAGTTGACACCGAGCGCGAGGGACCTCGTACTGACGGCATCGGCCTTGAGCGCCGGTGTCGGTGTCAGGCATCTGTGCCGACTCATCGGCCGTGACGAGATCTCACTCATGCGGCCGCTGCGGGAGGTAATGGCTGCTGGACTCATGCGGGCGGGACAGGAGAGCCTCGCCTTCACGCATCCTCGGGTGCGCGAAGCCGTCGCCGCCACACTGCCCTCACCCGTACGGCTGTCCTTGCGTCGCCGCTCGGTCGACCTGCGGCTTTCGGACGGCACCTCCCCGGTGTTCCTGGCGACGGAGATAGCCGAGATCGCCGAGCCCGGTGACGAGCGCGCCCTGGGCGTCCTGGAGGACGCGGCCAGGGAAGTGGCCCCCATGGCGCCGGCCACAGCCGCGTCACACGTGCGTCGCGCGATGGGCCTGAGCCGGACCATGCCGTCCCGGCGGATGCGACTGGCCGCCCGACTGGTGCCGCTGCTGCGGGAGACCGGCGAGATCGACGAGGCGCGCTCCCTTGGCCACGAGGTGCTCCAGGCACCACCGGACGCTGTCACTTACGCTCAGGTGTGCCTGGAACTGGTCCGCACAGACATCATGTTCCCGGCGTCCCGGACAGAAGCCCACCTGCGTCGGGCAATCCATCACGACGACGTGCCGCCGTCGGTGAAGGACCAACTGCTGTCGGCGATCATGTTGCGCCGCCTGCTGGCCGGTGAGGCCGAGGATACGGTTCGGGCGGCGGAAGGGTGTCTGGTACGCGCGCCTGGCACACATCCCCTCGGTGACATGACTCAGCACACCTTGCGGTCGATGCGCGCCGGCCGCCGCCAACGATGGGCGGATGCTCTCGAGTGCATCGAGGCCGTGCCGGTAAAGGCCGCCGAACTGAATCCGGCGGACGGCTCCGCCCTGCCGGAAGCGGTCCTGTCGATGGCCTGGCGTGCCGCGCTGCTGGCCTTGACGGGTGCCGGCCAGGCGGCCGCAGAGCTCGTGGAGAGTGGTTTGGCGGACGCGGAGAGGAGCGGTCGCCTGACTTACCTGCCCCTGTGGCGGACCGCGCGGGCAGGGCTGCTGCTGGACGCGGGCAGGCCGGCCGACGCGGCTCGCGAACTGGCCGCAGTGACGTCCGGTCCGCGGCCATCGGTTGTCTCCGCGGTCCATGAACCCGCCGTGGCGTACATCAGGGCCCGAACCGCCCTCCACACCGGCGACGACGCCGAACTGGAGTCGTGCGCGGCCCTGGCGGAGACCTACCTCGCACAGGACCATCCGCGGCTGCGGGGCGCTGGAGGATGGATCGCCCTGCTGACTGCGCACTGTCGCAACCAGGTGCTGGCACCGGACCGGCTCCGGGCGGCGGCCGCCCATCTGCGCCGCGGATTCCTGTACACCACCTGCTTCGACACCGGGGACGTGATGCTGCTGGTGGCGGCTGCGCTCGCCGCCGGACACCGGGAAGTCGCCGCCGAAGCGGTCGCGTTCGCCGAGGACCGGGCCCAGCGCAACCCCGGCCTGCCGCTCCTCACCGCCGCCGCCCTTCACGCGCGGGGCCTGTTCGCCAACGATCCCGGACTGCTGCTCGATGCGGCGGAACGCCACGGCGACGTCCGTCCTCTGCTACAGGCTCGTGCCCTGGAGCATGCCGGGGACAACACCGCCGCAGTCGGCGGCGCCCTTCCCCACTACGAGAAGGCTCTGTCGTTGTACGACGCCGGCGGCGCCGAGCGTGACAGCCGGCGGGTTCGCAGCAAGCTGCGCGCGCTCGGCGGGCGGGCACTGTCCGTCGCAGGCCCTGTGTGTTCCACCACCGCGGACACGGAGTGGCGCGGATTGACCAGATCGGAGCTGGGCGTCGTGCGGTTGGTCGCACACGGTGCCACCAACCGCGAGGCGGCACAGCGACTGTTCGTCTCCCCGCACACCGTGAACACTCACTTGAGGCATGCCTTCGAGAAGCTGGGCGTGCACTCCCGAGCTCAGTTGGCCCGCCTGTACGCGCGCGAGGTCGACACGGAAGCCGCCACCGCGTGACCCCGGAAGTCTCGCCGCCCGCCAGTACCTCGTCAAACAGGCGTGCGGGAGGTGGAGGCTAGGATGCGGTCATGAGCCAACCACTTCGGGCGGTGCTCGGGGAAGACCAGCCAATCGTGCGCGAGGGTATCGCGGCCATTCTGCGCACTGCGGGAGTGGACGTGGTCGAGGCCGTCGACAACGCGGTGGATCTCGTGCGCGCCGCCGACGAGCACCTGCCCGACGTGGTGATCACCGATATCCGCATGCCACCGGCGCTGGAGGCGGACGGTCTGGAGGCGGTGCGCAAGATCCGTGCCGCGCGGCCGGAGACCGCGGTCATCGTCCTTTCTCAGTTTCTCGACGCGTCCTACGCCCTAGACCTGGTCGGGGACGATCCGAGCGGTGTGGGTTACCTGCTGAAGGAGAAGGTGGCCAGCCCACAGCTTCTCATCGACGCCGTCCAACGGGTCGTGGCGCGGGACTCCGCACTCGACCCGGACGTCATCTCGGCGCTGTTGGGGCGCAAACGTCCCGAGGACCCGCTGGCCGGTCTGACCCCGAAGGAGCGTCAGGTCCTGGCGTTGATGGCCGAGGGCCACTCCAACACGGGCATCTCCGAGCAACTCTTCGTGAGCGTCGCGGCCGTGGAGCGGCACGTCACGGGCATCTTCATGAAACTCGGGCTCAGCCAAGGGGCATCCGGCCGGCACCGGCGGGTGCTGGCGGTGCTGCGCTATCTCGGACAGTAGAGGCGGCCGACGGACGACCCGGTCAGGGCGGGGTCGCGGCGAACAAGGCCCGCAGATCGGCGTCGAACAACTTGTCCTTGACCACGAAACACTCGATGCCCGCGCTCTCCAGCTCCTGCTGCGACCAGAACGACTCATCGGTGGAGGTGAGCACGATCCGTGGTGGGTCGTCCTCCTCGGCTATCTGACGGGCCACTCTCAGACCATCCAGACCGGGCAGGTGCAGGTCGAGCAGCAGCCCGTGGGGGCGGTGCGCCCGCACCGCAGCCAGGGCCTCGGCGCCGTCCCCGGACTCCGCCACCACACGCAGTCCCCGCGCCGTCAGCAACAGTGCGGCTATGCGACGGAACTCGGGGTCGTCGTCCACGACGACGATGTTGATGTACATGCTTCCAGCATGCACACCGGTTCGATGTGCGGACCATAGGGACAACCCTATGGTCCGTATTCCACTCGCCCAGGCTGGTCGTCACGAGAGTAGACGTGTTCGGACGGAACACACGGCGGTCCGGTCGGCGTCGACCGACATGCTTCAGCGACGGGACCGGACCGGGGAGAGGCACGTCGGACGCGAGGGCGCGCAGAGCTGCGGCGCCACCACGGAGATGCCAGAACTGCATCTCCGCAATGGCGCCGCACCGACTACGAGCCTTCACGGGGGAGGTAGGCGAACGGTGCGAACGGAGTGACGACCGTGCCTGTGCCACGTGTAACGAGTGACCGGAGTCGGCGTCAGCCGGTGGCGAGTGCGGTGCGCAGGACGGTGACGGCCTGGGTGATGGCGGCTTCGGCGGCATGGGTCTCACGCAGGGCGTTGAGCATCACGAAGTCGTGGATGACGCCCTGGTAGCGGACGGCGGTGACGGGCACGCCGGCCTCGCGCAGCTTGTTCGCGTAGGCCTCGCCCTCGTCGCGCAGGACGTCGGCCTCGCCGGTGATGACCAGCGCCGGGGGCAGGCCGGTGAGCTGCTCGGTGGTGGCGCGCAGCGGGGAGGCGGTGATCTCGGCGCGCTGGGCGGAGTCGGTCGTGTACTGGTCCCAGAACCACTGCATGCCGTCCCGGCGGAGGAAGTAGCCCTCGGCGAACTGGTGGTAGGACGGCGTGTCGAAGTTCGCGTCGGTCACCGGGTAGAACAGCACCTGCTGGACCAAGGGGACGTCGCCGCGCTCCTTGGCCATCAGGGTCAGGGCGGCGCTCATGTTGCCGCCGACGGAGTCGCCGACGACGGCGAGACGGGTGCCGTCCAGGTTCTTGGCCGCGCCCTCGGTGACGATCCACTGGGCCACCGCGTAGTTCTGCTCGATGGCCACCGGGTAACGGGCCTCGGGAGAGAGGTCGTACTCGGGGAAGACGACGGCCGCGCCGGTGCCGACGGCGAGTTCGCGCACCAGCCGGTCGTGGGTGTGGGCGTTGCCGAAGACCCAGCCGGCGCCGTGGATGTAGAGGATCACCGGCAGGGTGCCCTCGGCGCCGGCGGGCTTGACGATCCGGGCCCGCACGCTGCCCGTCGGGCCGCCGGTGACGGTGATCCACTCCTCGTCGATGGCCGGCTTGGCGATCTCGCCGGACTGCACCTCGTCCACCGTCTTGCGGCCCTCGACGGGGCCGAGATCGAACAGGTAGGGCGGATTGGCGGTGGCCTCGGCGAAGGCGGCCGCAGCCGGCTCCAGGACCGGCTGGACCGGCTCGAACGTGAACGACGACATGGGGACTCCTGAACCTCGTGCTGAGTGTCGTGCTTTCCAACAGGACAGCCCGTCGCGCGGATCCGGGGATTCGCCGGGCCGTCCGCGGCCACAGTAGGGCCGCGAGGACAACAGCCTTTGCGTATCTGCGCACCGACTGCGGTCTCACTGTGCACGGGGACGCGCGGGGTGCTGCCGGGCGGCAGCGCCGTCGAGAGCGGCTGCGGATCAGCCCATGCCGACGGAGAGCACGACCAGCAGCGCAGCCTGCCGGCTCGTCCCTCTCGTGGTTCTCGCCGGGCGTGTCCTCGGCAGCCACGGTGTCCGGCAGGTTCGAGTCGGCCCGAGGTGGATGACGGGCGGGTGTGCGGGCGCTGGACCATACGGACAGTGGTCCCGGCGCGGGGTTGCTCCCGACGCTCGATGCCGTGGAGCAGCCGTGCCACGATGCAGGGCCGTGCTCGGGCCGTGCCTCCGCCTCGGCACCGACACCAGCACCGGCACCGGCACCGGCACCGGCACGTTCGGACACAGCAGCTCGTAGTGCAGGTCGGTGCGGGAGAGGTAGCGGTCGAGGTAGGCAGCCGGCCTCGCTGTACTCGCCCTCGACGTTCTCGCGGACCACGACGAAGCCGACCTCACCCGCTGCCTCGCCGCGCTATCGATGCTCTCGAAGGCTCGGATGTGGCGAAGGTCGACGTACTGGCGGAAGCCGCGGCGGATCGGGATCGGAGTCCCCACCGCGACACGTGACCCGGCACCCGGGGTGTCCCACCGCGCCCAGCAGCATGGCGTCCTTGTCGCGGAGCTGGTAGATGCCGCCCTCGGGCATCATCGCGCCCTCGCACAGGTACCGCTCGCACGACCAGTCGTCGTACGAGGTGCAGCCGCGGGTGAAGTCGTGGCGGCGGTGAGGACGTCAAAAATCTGCTGGGCGGGAGGCAGGACCTCGGCGCCCTTATCGGCGATGGTCGGCCTCCGTGTGGGCCGTGGCCAGGAAGCCGAGGCGGCGGGAGACAGTGGGCCGCGTCGGCTGGCCAGGCCGACGTTCAGGGCGGTGGCGGGATCGATGTCCCAGATCTGCTCAGGTAAGCGGCCTTCCGCTGGCGCTTCCGAGCCGCTCCCCCGGGGAGCCGCTGGGGAGTTTCTCGTCGGCGGGGGAGGCTTTGGGGAGTTCCTGCGGCATAAGCCCGTACCCCGCTGAAAGACGCCGAAAGACGTGTTTCCGCAGGTCATGCACTTAACGGCTGGCAAAAGGCCAGCTCAGCGGCCCGGCCCCGGGACCTCCATGCCGAAGGTGCCCTGGAGGGTCGGTCGCGTGGTGAACTGCATTTTCCCGCCTCGGTGTTCGGGTACGTCGGACGACTCCCACCTGTACTACACATCCGCATCCTGCGGGGTCCGCGCGTCCTGCCGGCAGGCGAGGAGGCCCGCGGTGAGCGCGTCGCGGTCGAGGTCGCGTCCGATGAAGACGACCTTGCCGGTGCGCGGTTCCCTGCCCCACGACGAGGCGGGCCGCAGGTCGAACATCCGGTGCACGCCCTGCAGGACGAAGCGGCGGGGGTGGTCGTCGAGCGCCACGATGCCCTTGAGCCGGTACAGGTCGCCGCCCCGCCGCTCCACCAGTTCCCCCAGCCACTTCTCCAGCGCCGCCCGGTCGAGGGCTCCGTCGAGCTCGACGCTGACCGAGGCGACGCCGGGGTCGTGGTGGTGGTCGCGCTCGTCCAGCCAGCCGGGGTCGACGGCCATCGTGTGGGACAGGTCGAACGCGCCGATCCCGAGGACGGCCGTCAGGTCGACGTCGGCGTGACTGGAGGTGATGATCTCGGCGGTGGCGTTGATGCCCCGCAGCCTGGTCTTCAGGGCGCGGACGTGCTCCTCGTCGACGAGATCGACCTTGTTGAGGACGATCCGGTCGGCGAACGCGATCTGGTCGACGACCTGGTGGCCGACGCCGTCGGCGGTGGCCGCGTCGAGGTGGCCGGTGACGTGCTTGGCGTCGACGAGGGTGACGATGGCGTCGAGCGCGTAGTGCGCGGCGACGTCGTCGTCCACGAAGAACGTCTGGGCGACCGGGTTGGGGTCGGCCATGCCGCTGGTCTCGATGAGGACCCGGTCCACGCGGTCGCGCCTGCGGAGGCTGCCCAGGATGTCGATCAGGTCGGTGCGGGCGGTGCAGCACAGGCAGCAGCCGTTCGACATCTCGAAGATCTCCTCGTCGGAGTTGACGACGAGGTCGTTGTCGATCGGGATGTCGCCGAACTCGTTCTCGACGACCGCGATGCGCTGTCCGTGCTGCGCGGTGAGGATGTGGTTGACGAGGGTGGTCTTCCCGGCTCCGAGGAAACCGGTCAGGACGGTCACCGGGATCTTCTCGCTGTTGTTCATACGTGTCCTCCGGTAGGGGAGTCGGTGGTGTCCCGGGGGCCCTGCCAGCGGGGGAACACCTCGTGCTCGATGCCGAACTGGTCGAGGATCCTCCCGGTCACATGGGCGAGGAGGTCGTCGAGCGAGGCCGGGCGGTGGTAGTAGGCGGGCACGGGCGGCAGGACGACGGCGCCCGCCTCCGTCACCGTGACCATGTTCCGCAGGTGGATCAGGCTGAGCGGGGTCTCACGAGTGGCGAGGACGAGTCTGCGCCGCTCCTTCAGACAGACGTCGGCGGCCCTGGTCAGCAGGTCGTCGCCGTAGCCGTGGGCGACGGCCGCGAGGGTCTTCATCGAGCACGGCACGACGGCCATGCCCATGGTCGGGCAGGAGCCCGAGGCGATGTCCGCGGCGATGTCGCCGCGTGGGTGGGGCACGTCGCTCAGGGCCGCGACGTCGGCCGGGCGCAGGCCGGTCTCCAGCTCGATGGTGCGGTGTGCGGCGCGGGACATCACCAGGTGGGTCTCCACGGTGCCGAGTGCGCGCAGGGTGGTGAGCAGGTGGACGGCGAGATGCGGCGCGCTCGCGCCGGTGACGCCCACGATCAGCCGGGGCCGCCGCGCGGGAGCGGTGGCCGGCACGTCACCCCCGGGCACGGGCCGCCGCCTCGTGGGTGCCGGGACGGTGGAGGCCCGCGCGGGCGACGAGCCGTTCGGCGCGCTGTTGGGCCTCCTCCACGGCCGCCCGCTCGTCGACGCGCAGGCAGCGTCCGTGCTGGTAGACGATCTCCCCGTCGATGATCGTGACGACGACGTCGGATCCCCTGGCGGAGTAGACGAGGGTGCTCTCCAGGTCGTGGAGGGGCCGCAGGTGCGGCCGTTCCAGGTCCACGACGACGAGGTCGGCGAGGCGTCCGGCCTCCAGGACGCCCGCGTCGATCCCGGCGTAGCGGGCGCCGTCGCGGGTCGCCATCTCCAGCGCGTCGCGGGCCCGGGCCGCGGTCGGGTCGAGGGTGCGCAGCCGCTGGGCGAGGACCGCCTGTTTCATGCACTCGAACATGTCCTGCCGGTGCCCGCAGCTCGGTCCGTCGGTGCCCAGCGCCACCGTGGCTCCGCGCTCGCGCAGTTCGCGCAGGCGGAGGGTGCCGGAGGCGAGATAGGCGTTGGACGCCGGGTTGTGCGCGATGCCCGCGCCCGCCGTCGCCACCTGGGTGATCTCCTCGTCGTCGAGCCAGACGGCGTGGGCCAGGGTGGCGCGCTCGTCGAGCAGGCCCTCCGCCGCCAGCCACCGGACCGGCCGGATTCCGTAGGTCTCCAGGTAGCTGCGCGGATCGTCGCCGCCCTCGCAGCAGTGGGTGTGCCAGCGGGTGCCGAGTTCCCCGGCGAGTGCCGCGCTCGCCCTGACGAGGTCCTGGTCGACGTAGGTGAGGTTGAGCGGGGCCGGCCAGATCTCGACCTTGGTTCCCGGCGGGCGGCGCCGTACGGCGTCCCGGGTGATGTCCAGTTCCTCCTTCGCGGAGTACCGGAACAGGGCCTCGGGCTGGCCGCGCCGGGCGGCGAGCGGTGTCCGTTCGCCCACGATGCCGCGGGCCACGGCTCCGCGGAGTCCGGACTGTTCGACGGCCGCGGCGACCGCGAGGACGGTCGCCAGGTCGGTGGGCGCGTAGTGGTTGTCGACGACCGTGGTGATGCCCGCCCTGATCGCCTCCACGGCGGCGAGCCGGGCGCCGGCCACCGCGTCCTCGCCGGTGACGGCGATGGAGCAGGGCCACATGAACTCGCACAGCCACGGCACGATCGACATGCCCTCGCCGAGCCCGCGGACGAGGGCCTGGTAGAGGTGGGTGTGGCCGTCGACGAAGCCGGGCAGGACGGCCCGGCCTCGGCAGTCGAGCACCGTGGGGGCCCGCCAGTCGGCCATGTCCCGCTCGGAGCCCACCGCGACGATCCGGTTGCCGGTGACGGCCACGGTCCCGGTCCGGTGGATCGTGTGGTGTTCGTCGACGGTGACGACCGCTCCGCCGGTGAGCAGCAGGTCGCAGTGCCGGTCGCCGGCGGGGGAAGACGCGGGAGACATGCCGCTCCTTTTCCTGGGCGGCGGGGGCCGCCCCGTGCCGTGGGCGGACGGGGTGTGCTCCGGCTCCGAGGCGGGCTCACGGCCGGAGGCGCCGAACGGTTGCCCTTGACGGGAGGTCACCGGCGGGTGCGGCGGGAGGCATTGGACCACCTGCCTGCCCAAAACATGTAACGCAGCCCGGTTGATCGGTGTCAAGAGTCCCGTCGTCACCCCCGACGCGCACGGACCGTGATTTCCCGGCTTGTTGAACAGCCCGACCTGATGGCCCTGAGCAGGTAGGCAGTGCCGGTCGACCGGTCTCGGCAGCGAGAGGCCGCCGTGCGCGACGTATTGACAGCCCTCGGAGCGAGCCTAGGTTGCATGCAATATTCATCGTGCGGGCGCAGGGATTCCGTCGCGGCTGCGGCGGAGGAAGGAGAACGCACATGTTCCGTTTCCGCCCAGGAGGTCAGGACCGGCCACGGCCGGTGCCGGGAGACCCGCGGGATCCCGTGGACGAGGTGCCGCGCGTGTGGCGGCTGGCCCTCTACGGCTTCCAGCACGTCCTCGCGTTCTACGCCGGAGCCGTGGTCATGCCGCTGCTGGTGGCGGAGGGCATCGGACTGGAGGGGAAGGAGGTCGGCACGCTGATCAACGCCTCGCTGATCGCGTGCGGAATCTCCACGATCATCCAGGCGGTGGGACTGCCGGGCATCGGCATCCGGCTGCCGATCGTGCAGGGATCGTCGACCACCGCGGTGCCCTCGCTCGTGTCGGTGGGACTGGCGGCCGGCGGTGCCCAGGCCGGCCTGCCCACCGTCTTCGGGGCCGTGATCGCGGCGGGGCTCGCGCTGTTCCTGATAGCCCCTCTCTTCAGCAGACTGGTGCGGTTCTTCCCTCCCGTGGTCACCGGCACCATCCTGGCGGTGGTCGGCATCACGCTGCTGGCCGTGGCGGCCCGGCAGGTGGGCGGCGGGGACACGCGGGCCCAGGACTTCGGCAGCCCCGCGCACCTCGGTCTCGCCGCGGTGACGCTGGCCGTCATCGTGCTGCTGTACAAGCTCTCGCGCGGCTTCCTCGCGACGGTCGCGATCCTCGTGGGGCTGGGCGTGGGCACCACGGTCGCGGCCTTCGCCGGCCGGACCGACTTCTCGAAGATCTCGGACGCGGCCTGGGTGGGCATGGCCGCGCCACTGCACTACGGGGCACCCCGCTGGGACACGATGGCGGTGCTGTCCCTCATGCTCGTCATGATCATCATCACGATCGAGAGCATCGGCCAGTTCTTCGCCGTCGGGCGGATCGTCGACCGGAAGGTCGACGGCCAGGACGTCGTCCGGGCCCTGCGCGCGGACGGCCTGGCCACGGCGGTCGCGGGCGTTCTCAACTCCTTCCCCACCACCGTCTATTCGCAGAACATCGGCCTGATCCGGCTCACCCGGGTCAAGAGCCGTTGGGTGGTCGCCGCGTCCGGCGTCATCATGCTGCTCCTCGGGCTGGTGCCGAAGGTCGGGGCGGCGATCGCCGCGATGCCCGCCTCGGTGCTGGGCGGCGCGACGATCGTGCTGTTCAGCACGATCGCGGTGGTGGGCGTGCAGATCCTCCTCCAGGCGGACCTGACCGACCAGCGGAACACGATCCTGGTCGCCGCCAGCGTGGGCATCGGCTTCCTGCCGACCGCGTATCCGCAGTTCGCCGAGCAGATGCCCGGGCGGCAACTGCATGCACTGTTCGAGAGCGGCATCATCCTCGGCACCCTCTCCGCCGTACTCCTCAACCTGTTCTTCCATCATCTGCGGCTGTCCCGACGGAAAGAGAAAGCACCGCAGCCCGTTGACGGTCCCGTGGATTACATGCAACATGAAGGCCGAGTCGCAGAGACACCATGACAAAGGGGATGGCGATCATGCCGACCGAACGGGCCGTCAATCCCGTCGCAGGAGGAAGCCTGCTGGCGGACCAGGCGTACGAGGAGTTGAAGGGCGCCGTGCTGGCGAACCGCCTGCAGCCCGGGGACTCCCTGTCCGTGCCGGCCCTGGCGGCCCAGATGGGCATCAGCCGCAGCCCCGTACGAGAGGCCGTGCAGCGCCTCATCCACGACGGCCTGGCCACCCACGTACCGCACCGCGGTGCCGTGGTCGCCACGGTCGACGTGGAGGACGTCCGCCAGCTCTACGTCGTCCGCGAGGTGATGGAAGGGCTGGCGGCCCGGCTCGCGACCGAGCGGCTCGACGCCACCAAGGTCGCCGAGCTGCGGGAGCTGCTGGAGGACCACGAGCGGGTCGTGGCCTCGGGCGAGAACGAGAAGCTGCACATAGAGATGGACATGGCGTACCACCGCCTGATCCGCGAGGTCGCGGGCAACGCCCATCTCACGGCCGCTCTCGACACCATCCAGGGCAAGGCGCACCTGGCGCTGCACTCCCTGTGGCGCAGCCCGGACGCACCGCGGCTCGCGCTCGAGGAGCACCGCCGGATCTTCGAGGCGATGACCGCGGGCGACACGGACGCGGCCGAGCAGGCGGCACGCGAGCACGTACGCCGCCTGCGGATCCGTCTGTCGCAGGCCATCGCGTCGGGTCCGGAACCCGGCCGGGGCTCCACACCGGTCCGGGCCGTGCCGTAACCCGGACCGCCTCGCCCCGCCGAGGAGTTCCGGTCCCGGCCCTCCAGGGGCCGTGGCCAAAACCCCCGGCTCGCGGCACACCGTCCCGCACCACTGTCCGTGAGAAGGGAAGTGATCGTCCGTGAGCACCGCCACCGGCACCCGGCAGCGGCTCGTCGCCGGCCACGGGGTCGGCGACGACGCCCCCCGCCCGGACGGCGCGCTGAAGGTGCGGGGCGCCTTCGCCTATGCCTCCGACCTGCGTTGGGACGGCATGGTGTGGGGAGCCACGCTGCGCAGTCCCCATCCCTCGGCGCGCATCGTGCGCCTCGACACCGCCCGGGCCCTCGCGCTGCCCGGCGTGGTGGCGGTCCTCACCCACCGGGACGTGCCCGGCAGCCCCCGGTACGGCATGAAGGTCGCCGACCAGCCGGTCCTCGCGGCGGACCGGGTGCGCTACCAGGGCGAGCCGGTGGCGCTGGTGGCCGCCGACCACCCCGAGACGGCGCGCCGGGCCCTGCGCCTCATCGACGTGGAGTACGAGGAGCTGCCCGCCCTCACCGACCCGGAGGACGCCGTCCGGGGGGTGGGCCCGCTGGTCCACGAGGAGCGCGTCGACGGCGGGCGCGGCAATGTCGTACGCCATGTCCGCATCCGTCACGGCGACATGGCAAAGGCGCGGCGGCTCGCCGATGTGGTCACCCGCGGGGTCTACGAGGTCGGCATGCAGGACCAGGCCTTCCTGGGCCCCGAGGCCGGGCTGGCGATCCCCGGGGAGGACGGCGGCGTCGACGTCCTCGTCTCCACGCAGTGGCTGCACGACGACCAGCACCAGATGTGCGCGGCGCTCGGGCTGCCGCCGGAGAAAGTGCGGTTGACGCTCTCGGGCGTCGGCGGCGCGTTCGGCGGCCGGGAGGACGTGTCCGTGCAGATCCACGCGGCGATGCTCGCCCTGCACACCGGCCGGCCCGTGAAGATGAGCTACAACCGCGAGGAGTCCTTCTTCGGCCATGTCCACCGCCACCCGGCGAAGATGTGGTTCGAGCACGGCGCCACCCGTGACGGGAAGATCCTCTACGTCAAGGCGAGGCTGCTGTTCGACGGCGGCGCCTACACGTCCACGTCGCAGGTCGTCATCGCCAACGGCTCCTACTTCGCGGCCGGCGCCTACGAGGTGCCGCACGCGGAGATCGACGGGTTCTCCGTCTTCACCAACAACCCGCCGTGCGGGGCGATGCGGGGCTTCGGTGCCGTGCAGTCCTGCTACGGCGTGGAGTCCAACCTCGACCGGCTCGCCCGCGAGCTCGGCATGGACCCGCTGGAGCTGCGGCTGCGCAACGCCATGACGACGGGCACGGTGCTGCCGACCGGCCAGGTCGTCGAAGGGCCCGCCCCCGCCGCGGAGTTGCTGCGCCGGCTGCGCGACCGCCCGCTGCCGCCCGCCCCCGACCGCGCCACGTCCGCGTTCGCCCTGCCGGGCGGTCTGAACAACACCACGCACGGTGAGTCCGTCCGACGCGGCGTCGGCTACGCGATCGGGGTGAAGGCGATCGGTTTCTCCGGCGGCGTGGACGACCGCTCGGTGGCCCGGGTCCGGCTGTCCCTGGTGGGCGGCGAGCCGGTCGCCGAGATCCACACCGCGGCCGCCGAGTGCGGTCAGGGCATCGTCACCGTGCAGACGCAGATAGCCCGCACCGAACTGGGCGTGGAGCGCGTGGTGGTGCTGCCCGCGGACACCGCGGTCGGGGACGCCGGCTCGTCCTCCGCCTCCCGCATCACGTGGATGAGCGGCGGCGCGGTCCAGGGCGCCTGCAAGGCCCTGCGGGAGCGGCTGGCCGCCCTGGGCGACGGTCCGTTGTCCGAACTCCTCGCCGAACACGGTCCGTTGGAGGTGGAGTACGAGTACGCGCACCGTCGCACGTACCCCATCGACCCCGAACGCGGCCAGGGCGACGCGCACATCGCCTTCGCCTTCGCCGCCCACCGCGCGGTGGTCGAGGTCGACACCGAGCTCGGTCTGGTCAAGGTGGTCGAGCTGGCCACCGCGCAGGACGTCGGCAAGGCGATCAACCCGCTGGCGGTGGAGGGACAGATCGAGGGCGGCAGTGCCCAGGGGCTCGGGCTCGCGGTGATGGAGGAGCTGCATGTCTCCGGGGGCCGGGTGCGCAACCCCTCCTTCACCGACTACCTCATCCCGACCATCGCCGACATGCCGACGGTCCCCATCGACCTCCTCGAACTGCCGCACCCCGATTCGCCGTACGGGCTGAACGGGGTGGGCGAGCCGCCGACCCTGTCCTCCACGCCGGCCATCGCCAACGCCCTGCGCGACGCGACGGGGCTGGAGCTGGCCAGGGTGCCGGTGCGACCCGACGACATCGCCGGAAGGGGGTGAGGCGGGCCCGACGGGTTCCCTCCAGACGGTTCTGCACGGCTCGACACGGCGGGGAGGCGACTTCGCGCCGCAGCGACAGGCCAGACCCAGGAAGGACAGAACGTGATCATCGACACCCACATGCATCCGACGAACATCGTCGACCAGGCGTGGCGGCACGACGGCGAACCGTTCACCGGTGAGCGCATGCTCGAGATGATGGACCGGCCGTACATGATCAACGGCAAGCCGCGTCGCATCGACTACGGCTGCATCATGCCCCCGCCCGGCAACAGCGTCTGGCAGGAGGGGATGCGCACCGGCCGCGAGGGCATCCGCGACTACATGGCGTACATCACCCATCTGGTGACGACGTACCCCGACCGCTTCATCGGGAACTTCATGTACAACCCCCGCTTCGGGCCGGAGAACGGCGCGAAGGAGCTGGAGTTCCACGTCAAGGAGTACGGCTACAAGATGGTCAAGCTCCACGCCAACATGCACGCCTACCGCCCGGACCGGGCGCTGGACTGGCTGCGGCCGGTCCTGCGGGTCTGCGACGAGCTGGGTGTCGTGGTGCTCATCCACACCGGCGACGGCCCGTACTCCATCCCCACGCAGTTCTACCCGATCATCCGGGAGTTCCGGGACGTCAACTTCATCCTGGCGCACTTCGGCGTGCAGACGGGCGGCGTGTACTGCTTCGAGGCCCTGTACATGATCCTCGACAGCCCGAACGTCTACGGCGAGTCGGGGTGGCTGCTGCAGTCCCGCATCGTGGAGTTCGCGCAGCAGATGGAACGGCACCAGATGGTCTTCGGCACCGACTCCCCGCCCAACGAGCCCGGCATGTGGGCCCGTGAGCTGGAGGTGCTCTGCGGCCCGCCGCCCCAGGGCATGAACCTCTCGGAGGAGGACCTGGAGGGCTACCTCGGCAACAACATGGCCAAGCTGCTCGGCCTGAAGCCCACCCCGCCGCCGCGGAACGTGGAAGAGGCGCAGCTGCGGATGAAGGACACGTACGCCTCGCTCGACTCGACGGCCGCCGGCCGCTCCTGACGCGCGGGACGCCGTGTCCGGCCCGGGGCCCGCACCGGGGCCCCGGGCCCCCTTCCCCTCCCGTGGACCCGCAGAGGACTGGAGTGCCGCCATGCAGCCGACCCGCCCCGCGAGCACGCAGGACCTGCGCGTCTTCCTCGCCGACTACACCCGCCGCCACCCGCAGGACGTCCTGACGGTCGACGACAAGATCGCCGGCGAGGACGTGGCGGCGCTGGCCCTGGAGCTGGCGGCGCGCGGGCGCGAGGAGATGCTGCTGTGCCGCACCGTCGAGGGACTCGACGGCACGCCGCTGGTCACCAACGTCTTCGCCTCCCGTCGCCGCGTCGCCCGTCTGCTCGGCACCGACCCGGCCGGGCTGCACCGCGCCTACCAGGCGGCGGCCGCGCGCGCCACCGCACCGCGGGTCGTGCCGGACGGTCCCGTGCTGGAGTGCGTCACCGAGGGCGAGGCGGTGGACCTGCACGCCCTGCCGCTCATCCGGCACTTCGCGTCCGACCGCGCCCCCTACATCACCAGCGGGGTCATCGCCGCCGAGGCGCCGGCCGGCGCCGAGGGGCGGGCGGGCAACCTCAGCTACCACCGGTCCATGGTGCACGGGCGCAACCAGCTGGCGACCAGCCTGCACTCCCGCGGCCACCTGTGGCAGCTGCTGCGGCTCGCCGCCGACCGCGGGGAGAAGCTGCCCGTGGCGATGGTGATCGGCGCGCACCCCCTGTTCATGCTGGCCGCCTCCGCCCGGGTCGGGCCGGGGACCGACGAACGGGACATCGCCGGCGGCCTGCTGGGCGAGCCGCTGGAGGTCGTGCGCACCCCCCGGCACGGCATCCGGGTCCCGGCGAGCGCCGAGATCGTGCTGGAGGGCGTCATCGACCCCGGACTGCGGGCCGACGAGGGGCCGTTCGGCGAGTTCTCCGGCTACTCCTCCGACCGCTCCACCCACAACGTCCTCACCGTCGAGACGGTGCTGCGCCGCCGCGACGCCCTGCTCCTCGACGTCGTCGGCGGGAACACCGCCGAGCACCTCAACCTCGCCCGCATCCCCCGCGAGTCGGAGATGGCGCAGAAGCTGCGGGAGCGCTTCCCCGAGGTGACCGCCCTGCACTATCCCACCTCCGGCACCCACTTCCACGCCTACGTCGCCCTGCGCCCGAGCCGCCCCGGTCAGGCGCGGCAGGTCATGCTGGGCCTGCTGGGCTGGGACCCCTACCTCAAGACCGTCGTGGCCGTCGACGAGGACGTGGACGTCACCCGGGACGAGCAGGTGCTGTGGGCGCTGGCGACCCACCTGCAACCGCACCGCGACGTGTTCGTCGTGGACGGGCTGCCGGGCAGCCCTCTCGACCCGTCCTCGACGGCCGACGGCACCACCTCCCGCATGGCGCTGGACGCCACCCGGGGGCCGGGATTCGACGGCGTCCGGATCACCGTGGCCGAAGACAGCCGCCGGACCGCCCGCCGCCTGCTGGACGGGGAGGGCGGCCTCCGCCCGGGCGTGCCCTGGGACGACCGGACCGGCTGACCGCGCGAGGGCCCGGCCGCCCGCGCAGTGCCGTCCGCGCGGGGCCGTCCGCGCGGGGCCGTCCGCGCGGGGCCGTCCGGGGCCGGGGAACATCACCGGTCCTCCCGTCGTTGCCTCCCGTGTGCGGAAACGGAGGCGGAACGGTGCACGGTGAGTACAAGGTCCCCGGCGGCAAGCTGGTCGTCGTGGACGTGGAGGCCGAGGACGGGGTGCTGCGGCACGTACGCGTGGCGGGCGACTTCTTCCTGGAGCCGGACGAGGCGCTCGACGCCGTGAACCGTGCGCTGGAGGGCGCCCCGGCCGACACCGACGCCGCGGGGCTGGCCGCGCGGATCGACGCGGCGCTGCCCGAGGGCACCGTGATGTACGGGCTGACGTCGGAGGGCGTCGGCATCGCCGTGCGCCGGGCCCTCGCGCACGCCACGGACTGGACGGACTACGACTGGCAGCTGATCCACGAGGCCCCGCAGTCCCCCGCCCTGCACATGGCCCTGGACGAGGTGCTGACCGACGAGGTCGCCGCGGGCCGGCGCCCGCCGACGCTGCGGGTGTGGGAGTGGGGTTCCCCCGCGGTGATCATCGGCAGCTTCCAGTCGCTGCGCAACGAGGTCGACGCCGAGGCCGCCGAGCGCCACGGCGTCGAGGTGGTGCGCCGGATCTCCGGCGGCGGCGCCATGTTCGTGGAGCCCGGCAACACGATCACCTACTCGCTGTCCGTGCCCGGGGCGCTGGTGCAGGGCCTGTCCTTCCAGGACAGTTACGCCTACCTCGACGACTGGGTGCTCGGCGCCCTCGGCGACATGGGCGTCCGCGCCTGGTACCAGCCGCTGAACGACATCGCCACCGACCAGGGCAAGATCGCGGGCGCCGCGCAGAAGCGGATCGTGGGGCACGGCGGCGGTTCCGGCGCGGTGCTGCACCACGTGACGATGTCGTACGACATCGACGCCGGCAAGATGCTCGAGGTGCTGCGGATCGGGCGGGAGAAGCTCAGCGACAAGGGCATCGGGAGCGCCGGGAAGCGGGTGGATCCGCTGCGCCGGCAGACCGGCCTGCCGCGCGAGGCCGTCATCGAGCGGATGATCTCCTCCTTCGGCGCCCGGTACGGGCTGACCCGGGGCAAGGTGACCGACGAGGAGCTGGCGCGGGCGCGGGAGTTGGCGCGCACCAAGTTCTCCTCGCCCGAGTGGACCGCCCGGGTGCCCTGACCGCCCGCGGCGCGGACGGGCGGGCGTGTGGCCGGTGGGTGCCGTACGGCCGTGAGTCGTCGAGTGCGTCTGCGTCACCGGCCGGGCACGCAACGAGTTCGCCCTTCCGCCCCACAGGTACTCGTGTGACACTGGCGTCCCCGTCCGCAGTGCGGGCCCCTTCCGCACCGTCCCCCACGAGAAGTGCGCCGTGCGTTCTCTTCCCCTGCCGCTCGCCCTGACCGCGCGCCTGGCCCCGGTCGCCGTGCTCGCCACGGCGGGCTGGGTGATGTCGTCCGGGCCGGACACGACACGGACCGCCGAGGACAGCACGCCGCCCGACGGAGGGCGTCCGTCCGCCTCGGCCCCGGCGACGCAGGCGGCGACGAAGACGTACGCCGCCGCCCCGGCGCCCTGCGCGAGCCTGGCCGGGAAGACGGTCGCCTCGCTCGTCCCGGGGGCCGAGGCGAAGGGCAAGGAGCTCCCGTCGACGGACGCGAAGGCGCGCCGCACCTGCTCGTGGAACGCGCTCAAGGGGTACGACTACCGCTGGCTGGACGTCTCCTACGAGGTGCTGGCCTCGGACGAGGCCGCGCAGAAGTCGTACCGGGAGCGGGTCGCCGACCGCAGCGGCGGCGGTGACGTCCCGGGGCTCGGCGACACGGCGTACTCGGTCGTCAACCTCACGACCGAGGACAAGCAGCAGACCCGAGAGGGCACCGTGCTGGTCCGCGCGGCCAACGCCCTGGTGACGATCACGTACAACGGCAGTGACTTCGAGACCAGGAAGGCCCCCGGCACGGACGAGATCAACAAGGGTGCCATCAAGGCCGCCAAGGAGGCGGTGGCAGGGCTGGAGGGCGGACGGGGCTGACCCGTGACGCCCATCCGGAACCCATGGTTCCGTGACTTCCCTCACAGCACTTCCCGATCTATGCGGGCCCGTTAGTAGAACACCTCCCGGCGATATATCGGACTTTGTCCGGCTTGCCGTGGTGGGAGGTCGCGTCGGCGGGGGTGGCGGTCCGCTCCGCACCGGGCGGTCGGCGGTTCTTCGCGCACGACGGGACCCTGACGGGGCGACAGGACCGCCGGGCACCCCACCGAGGCCGGACCAGCACGCTCCGCCGTCCGCCGCAAGAGTCCCCCGCTCCTACTAGGAGCGGTAGTACGAAGGCCCTTTGCCCTGCGTGTCGGCCCGTCCCAAGAATGACCAGCCTCAGGATGTCGCAACCGAGTGAGGTCACGCATGGGAAAGCATCGCCACAAGCAGCACTACCGGCGGCCGGTCGTGGTGGCACTGACCGTGGGCGCGATAGGCATCCCCTCCGTCGCCATGGCCTGCGCCGACTGGCCCGGCAGCGAGGGAGGGGAGCACCGGAGCACCGCCACCCGGGCCGCCGCCGAGGACCGGTGGGCCGACGCCGACTGGTACCGCGAGTGGAGCGGCCGGCAGAGCGGTGAGCCCTCGGCGGTACCGTCGCGGACGCCGACCGCCACCGCGAACGCCTCGAAGTCCGGCGCGCCGGAACACCGGGACGGCCGGCCGTGGCACAAGCCGCGCACGACGGCCCCCACGACCGCCCCCGCCAAGCCCACGGCAGGCACCTCGAAGCCCGCCACCGGGTCCGCCGGGGACACGGCCGCCCCCTCCCGCCCCGCGGCGAAGCCCACGGCCGCCCCCTCCCGCCCTGCCGCGAAGCCCACCGCCTCCGCGGCCCCCGTCCCGTCGAGCACCCCGTCGGCCGCCACCACGGCCTCCGGAGACGTCGCCGAGGTCGTGGAACTCGTCAACGCCGAGCGCGGCAAGGCGGGTTGTTCCCCGGTGACGGTGAACGCCGACCTGACCGAGGCCGCCCAGGCCCACAGCGAGGACATGGCGGCCGGCCGCACCATGTCGCACACCGGCTCGGACGGCTCCTCCCCCGCCGACCGCATCACGAGCGCCGGTTACGACTGGCGGAGCTACGGCGAGAACGTCGCCTACGGCTACGAGACCCCCGAGAAGGTGATGGCGGGCTGGATGTCCAGCCCCGGCCACCGGGAGAACATCCTCAACTGCGGGTTCAAGGAGATCGGCGTCGGCCTCGCGCAGCCCGGCTCCTACTGGACCCAGGACTTCGGCACGGCCCGGTAGGCGGGCGGGGCGGCGGGCGCGCTCAGGTGCGCCTGCCGCCCGCCGACGACGCGGCGTACACGACCAGTGAGGCCCCCAGCCCCACGGCCCAGCCGTAGTCGGCGAGGGGCTTGAGGAGGGGGATCAGCCCGTCCTCGGGGAACGGTCCCTTGCCCGGGGCCGAGTGGGAGCCGCCGACCGCGAGCACCCCGCCGGCCACGAAGGCGGCGACGGCGCGCAGGTTCCAGCCGGACGTGTACCAGTAGCGTCCGCCGGGCGTGTACAGGGCGGGCAGGTCCAGGACGGTACGGCGGATCAGCCAGTAGTCGGCGATGAGGATGCCGGCGACGGTGCCGAGCAGTCCGCCGACCAGGCCGAGCCAGGTGAAGATGTACAGCTCGGGTGTCTCGGTGAGCTTCCACGGCATGATCAGCACGCCGACGACGCCCGTGATCAGGGCGCCGGTGCGGAAATCGATGACGCGCGGCGCCAGGTTCGCCAGGTCGTACGCCGGTGAGACGACGTTCGCCGCGATGTTCACCGAGATGGTGGCGACGAGCACCGTCACGAGGGCGAAGAGCAGGCCGAAGACGTTGTCGGTCTTGGCGGCGAGCGCGACCGGGTCCCACACCGCGGCCCCGTACACCGCCTGTGAGCCGGAGGTGACGAACACCGACAGCAGCGCGAACAGCGTCATGGTGGTGGGCAGTCCGAGCGTCTGGCCCCGGACCTGGGCGCGCTGGCCCGCGCCGAAGCGGGTGAAGTCGGGGATGTTCAGGCTCAGGGTCGACCAGAAGGCGATCATCCCCATGAGGGACGGGAAGAACACCGGCCAGAAGTCGGCGCCCCAGCCGAGCCTCGACGGCTGGTCGAGCAGCGGACCGAGACCGCCGGCCTTGTTCGCGATCCACACCAGCAGCACCAGCGCGCCGACGATGACGAACGGCGCGGCCCAGTTCTCGAACCGGCGCAGTGCCTCCATCCCGCGGTGGATGATGGCGAGTTCGAGGGCCCAGAAGAGGACGAAGCACACCCACAGCGTCCAGGGCCGGCCGCCGACCTCCGACGCCTGCGCCCAGCCGCCGAACACCTTGCCGAGCAGCACGAAGACGCCCTGGCCGCCGATCCAGGTCTGGATGCCGAACCAGGCGCACGCCACCCCGGCCCGGATCAGCGCCGGCAGGTTGGCGCCGCGCAGCCCGAACGAGGCGCGGGCCAGCACCGGGAACGGGATGCCGTACTTGGGGCCGGCGTGCCCGGTCAGCAGCATCGGCGCGAGCACGACGACGTTGGCGAGCGCGATGGTGAACACGGCCTGTTTCCAGTCCATGCCGAGCGCGACCAGCCCGGAGGCGAGGAGCCAGGAGGGGATGTTGTGGGCCATCCCCACCCACAGGGCCGCGAAGTTGTACGTCGTCCAGCGGCGCCGGGCCAGCGGCACGGGCAGCAGGTCGTCGTTGACGAAGCGGCTGTCGGTGAGGACGGTGCCGGGCGGGAGCTCGACGCGTCCCGCCGGGTCGGGTATGGGGCCGCGGGACGGCGTGGGCGGGGTGGTCGCGGTCATGGGCGTGACCCTTCGGCAGAGGGTTCCGGTCAGCGGTCGAGTGCCGGGATGATCTCCGCGCCGTACGCGTCGATCGTCGCTTCCTGTGCGTCGTGCATGTCGTACACGGCGAACTGGTCGACTCCCAGCTCGCGCAGCGCCCTCAGCTTCTCGATGTGCGCCTCGGCCGGGCCGAGCAGGCAGAACCGGTCGACGATGTCGTCGGGCACGAACCGGGTGTCCGGGTTGCCGCTGCGCCCGTGGTGGGAGTAGTCGTAGCCCTGTCGGGCCTTGATGTAGTCGGTGAGCTCGTCGGGGACGGCGGCGGAGTGCTCGCCGTACCTGGCGACCAGGTCGGCGACGTGGTTGCCGACCATCCCGCCGAACCAGCGGCACTGCTCGCGGGCGTGGGCGAGTGCCCCGGGCGAGTCGTCGGCGGTGACGTAGGCGGGGGCGGCGACGCAGACCGTCACCTCGGACGGGTCGCGGCCGGCCGCCGCCGCGGCGTCCTTGACGGCCCTGACCATGTACTCGGTGAGGTAGGGGTCGGCGAGCTGGAGGATGAAGCCGTCGGCCTCCTCGCCGGCCGTCTTCAGGGCCTTCGGCCCGTACGCGGCCATCCACACGGGGAGTTCGGCGCCCGGCTTGATCCAGGGGAACCGGACGACGGTCCCGCCGCCGAGATCGGCCTCCTCTCCCCTGCCCAGCGCCCGGATGACCTTCATGGCCTCGCTGATGCGGGCCAGGGTGACGGGCTTGCGGCCGGCGACGCGCATCGCGGAGTCGCCGCGGCCGATGCCGCAGACGGTGCGGTTGCCGTACATGTCGTTGAGGGTGGCGAAGGTGGACGCGGTCACCTCCCAGGTGCGGGTGCCCGGGTTGGTGACCATCGTGCCGACCTTGAGCCTCGTGGTGTGGGCCAGGATCTGGCTGTAGATCACGAAGGGTTCCTGCCACAGCACGGCGGAGTCGAAGGTCCAGCCGTGCGTGAACCCGTTGCGTTCGGCCCGTTGCATCAGGCTGACGACGCGGGAGGCCGGCGGGTCGGTCTGCAGGACGAGTCCGAAGTCCATGGGCACCGCTCCTAGTTCAGGTACTGGCAGGTGGCGCGCGGGGTGTAGACGCCGTGGCCCTTGCGCCCGGTGTACTCCCGCTCGGTGACGACCGCCTCGCCGCGCGAGAGCACGGTCTCGACGCGGCCGGTGACGCGCTTGCCCTCGTACGCCGAGTAGTCGACGTTCATGTGGTGGGTCTCGGCGGAGATGACCTGTTCGGCGTGCGGGTCGTAGACGACGATGTCGGCGTCGGAGCCGGGCGCGATGGTGCCCTTCTTCGGGTACAGGCCGAACATGCGGGCCGGGGTGGCGCAGGCGATCTCGATCCAGCGGCGCCGGCTGATGTGCCCGTCGACGACGGCCTGGTGGAGCAGGTCCATGCGGTTCTCGACGCCCGGCATGCCGTTGGGGATCCTGGAGAAGTCGCCGCGGCCCAGTTCCTTCTGGCCGGTGAAGCAGAAGGGGCAGTGGTCGGTGGAGACCACCTGGAGGTCGTTGGTCCTCAGGCCCCGCCACAGGGCCGCCTGGTGCTCCTTCGGCCGCAGCGGCGTGCTGCACACGTACTTGGCACCCTCGAAATCGGGCTCGGCGAGGTTGTCGGTGGACAGGAACAGGTACTGCGGGCAGGTCTCGCCGAAGACGTTCAGCCCCTCGTCCCGGGCCCGGGTCAGCTCGGCGACCGCCTCCCGCGCCGACACGTGGACGACGTACAGCGGCGCCCCGGCGACCTGGGCGAGCCGGATGGCGCGGTGGGTGGCCTCGGCCTCCAGCAGGGTCTTGCGGACCTCGCCGTGGTAGCGGGGGTCGGTCTCGCCGCGGGCGAGGGCCTGTTCGACCAGGACGTCGATCGCGATGCCGTTCTCGGCGTGCATCATGATCAGTCCGCCGTTGCCGGCGGCGCGCTGCATGGCCCGCAGGATCTGGCCGTCGTCGGAGTAGAAGACGCCGGGGTAGGCCATGAACTGCTTGAAGGAGGTGACGCCCTCCTCGACCAGCAGGTCCATCTCCTTGAGCGTGTTCTCGTTCACGTCGGAGACGATCATGTGGAAGCCGTAGTCGACGGCGCAGTTGCCCTCGGCCTTGGCGTGCCAGGCGTCGAGGCCCTCGCGCAGGGAGTGCCCGGTGCTCTGGATCGCGAAGTCGACGATCGTGGTCGTACCGCCCCAGGCCGCGGCCCGGGTGCCCGTCTCGAAGGTGTCCGCGGCGTAGGTGCCGCCGAAGGGCATCTCCATGTGGGTGTGGCCGTCGACGCCGCCCGGGATCACGTACTTGCCGGTGGCGTCGATCACCTTGTCGGCCGTGAAGGCCTCGGCGGCCGGGGTGCCGGACGCGGCGAGGGCGGCGACGCGTCCGTCCTCGATCAGCACGTCGGCGTGGATCTCGTCGGACGCGGTGACGACGAGGCCACCACGGACGACGGTACGACTGCTCATGCTGCTGTTCCCTCCTGTCAGAGGCCCCGGTGGATCGGGGCGCGGTCAGCGGGGAGTACGCATCCGGCACCCGGTCGCGGCGGGGCGGGTGTCCCCCGGACGGGTGGCGGGCGACGGGCGACGGGCAGCAGACGGCAGGCCGCGCACGGCCGCGGAGCCGGTGCCGGCCTCGGCGACGTGTGCCCGGCGCACCGGCCGGTCCGGCAGGCCGACGCCGGCCACCGCCTCGGGCCGTCCGGCGGAGGACCGCCCCGGGGCGAGGACCTGACGGGCCGGCCGGGCGGGTTCCCGGGACTCCCGGGTGGTGTTCATGGCAGCGGGTTCCTCCGCTCGGCGCACGGTTCAGCGCACCGCCGTCACAGGCTCCGCAGGGCGCGTTCGAGGATCGCGGCGCCCTCCTCGGCCTCCGCGACGGTGAGGGACATCGGCGGGGCGATGCGCAGGGCACTGGTGTCGTGGCCGCCGCCCTTGCCGACGAGCAGCCCGCCGGCGCGGGCCTCCTCCAGCACGGCGGAGACGGCCTGCGGGTCGGCCTCGTCGGTGCCGGGCCGGGTCAGCTCGACGCCGAGCATCAGTCCGCGTCCGCGCACCTCCCGGACGTGCGGCACCTGGGCGGCGACGGCCCGCAGCCGTTCGACGAGCAGTCCGCCGACGCGCCGGGCGTTGCCCTGGAGGTCGTGTTCCAGCAGGTAGGTGAGGTTGGCGAGGCCGGCCGCCATGGTGACCTGGGTGCCGCCGAAGGTGGAGATGCTGTTGGCGTCCAGGCAGTTCATGATCTCGGCGCGGGCGATGACGCCGCCGATCGACATGCCGTTGCCGATGCCCTTGGCGAAGGTCACGATGTCGGGCGGGCCGCTGCGTGCGTGGGCCTGCCAGCCCCAGAAGTGGTCGCCGGTGCGGCCCCAGCCGGTCTGCACCTCGTCGGCGATCCACAGGATGCCGCGTTCGTGCAGCACCTCGCGGAAGGCGGCGTACAGGCCGTCCGGCGGGGAGGTGAAGCCGCCGACGCCCTGGACGGGTTCGGCGATCAGCGCGGCGGGCGGGCGGGTGTGGCCGAGGAGGTCCTTCAGGTCGGCGACGCAGGCGTCGATGAAGCCGCGGTCGTCCAGGTGGGCGTAGGGTCCGCGGGTGCGCACGCCGCCGTGCACGTACAGCGTCTGGAGCGGGGACAGCGAGGTCGGGGACCAGCCGCGGTTGCCGGTGATGCCGACGGCGCCGAAGGAGCGGCCGTGGTAGCTGTTGCGCATCGCCAGGATCGTGTTGCTGCGCCGGTAGGCGGTGGCGAGGAGCAGGGCGGTGTCGTTGGCCTCGGTGCCGGAGGTGGTGAAGAAGACGCGCGCGTCGGGGATGCCGGACAGCTGGGCGACACGCTCGGCGAGTTCGACCATCGGCCGGTTGAGGTAGAGGGTCGAGGAGTGGATGATCCGCCCGGCCTGCTCGCTCACCGCCTTGGTCACCTCGGGCAGGGCGTGCGCGGTCATCGTGGTGAGGATGCCGCCGAAGAAGTCGAGGTACCTGTTGCCGGCCGCGTCCCAGACGTGCCGGCCCTCGCCGTGTGTGATCTCCAGCGGGTCCTCGTAGTAGAGGGCGAGCCAGTCGGGCAGCACGGCGCGGTGCCGGGCGAAGAGGTCCTTGGTCACGGCCGCACCAGCCCTTCGTAGGCGTCGGGGCGGCGGTCGCGGTAGAAGGCCCACTGCTGCCGCACCTGGTCGATGAGGTCGAAGTCCAGGTCGCGGACGACGAGTTCCTCCTTGGTGTCGCTGGCGACGTCGCCGACGAACTGGCCGCGCGGGTCGACGAAGTACGAGGTCCCGTAGAAGTCGTTGTCGCCGTACTCCTCCTGGCCGACCCGGTTGATCGCGGCGACGAAGTACTCGTTGGCGACGGCCGCCGCGGGCTGCTCCAGGCGCCACAGGTGGGCGGAGAGGCCGCGGTGGGTGGCGGAGGGGTTGTAGACGAGCTGGGCGCCGCCGAGGCCGAGCTGCCGCCAGCCCTCCGGGAAGTGCCGGTCGTAGCAGATGTAGACGCCGACCTTGCCGACGGCCGTGTCGAAGACGGGCCAGCCCAGGTTGCCGGGGCGGAAGTAGAACTTCTCCCAGAAGCCCTTGACCTGCGGGATGTGGTGCTTGCGATAGGTGCCGAGGACGGTGCCGTCGGCGTCGATCACGGCGGCGGTGTTGTAGTAGAAGCCGGACTGCTCGACCTCGAAGACGGGGACGACGATCACCATGCCGGTCTCGCGCGCGAGTGCCTGCATGCGGCGGGTGGTCGGTCCGTCGGGCACGGGTTCGGCCCAGCGGTAGTGCTCGGGGTCCTGGACCTGGCAGAAGTAGGGGGCGTTGAAGACTTCCTGGAAGCCGATGACCCGGGCGCCCTGCCGGGCCGCCTCGCGGGCGTGCTCCTCGTGTTTCGCCACCATGGACTCGGTGTCGCCGGTCCAGGTGGCCTGGACCAGAGCGGCACGTACGACGTTGGCCATGAGCTGCTCCTTCGACGCGACGTCAGAGCCTCTACGCCCGTAGAGCAGGCCGTAGAGGGACGAACGTAAGCCTCTCGGGCGAGCTTGCCAAGACCATCGTCGCTCCGGAGCGGTGTCGATCGGTATTCGCACTCCGGTGGGTGAGCGAGGCGGGTGACGGGTGTGACTCGTGGGGCGGCCGGGACGGGTTTCAGACCGGCGTCAGGGCGCACCGCCCCGCCAGCTCGTCCATGGACAGTCCCAGCGCGCCGGCCAGCGCGGCCACGGTGAAGAACGCCGGGGTGGGTGCCCGGCCGGTCTCGATCTTGCGCAGGGTCTCGGCGGAGATGCCGGCTTCGGCGGCGACCTCCGTCATGCTCCGTTCGCCGCGCGCGGCTCGGAGGAAGCGCCCGAGCTGCTCACCGCGCTCGCGCTCTTCGGGGGTCAGTGGGGTGCGCACCATGCCGTCATTCTAATACCGGCCTCCCGCATTGGACCCAATTCAAATACCGGTATAGTAATTGGCATGGTGGAACTGAAGACAGACACATCGATCGACGCCATGCACGCGGCCGGCCAGGTCGTCGCGCGCGCCCTGACCGCCGTGCGACAGGCCGCGGACGTGGGCGTGTCCCTGCTGGAACTGGACGCGGTGGCGCGCGGGGTGCTGCGGGAGGCGGGCGCCGGGTCGCCGTTCCTCGGCTACCGGCCCTCCTTCGCTCCGACCCCCTTCCCGGGCGTCATCTGCGCGTCGGTGAACGACGCGATCGTGCACGGCATCCCCGACGGCTACCGGCTGCGCGACGGCGACCTCGTCTCCATCGACTGCGGGGCGACGCTGGACGGCTGGGCCGGCGACTCGGCCGTCAGCTTCGTGGTCGGCACCCCGCGCGCGGCGGACCTCGCGCTGATCGAGACCGCCGAGCGCGCCCTCTCGGCGGGCATCGGCGCGGCCGTCGTCGGCAACCGCATCGGCGACATCGCGCACGCCATCGGCACGGTCTGCCGGGCCGGCGGCTACGGCATCATGGAGGATTTCGGCGGCCACGGCATCGGCCGGCACATGCACGAGGACCCGGGGGTGCCCAACGAGGGCCGGCCCGGACGCGGGATGCCCCTGCGGCACGGCATGGTCCTCGCCATCGAGCCCATGCTGATCGCCGGCGGCCGGGACGACTACCACCCCGCCCCGGACGGCTGGACCCTGCGCACGAACGACGGCTCGCGGGCGGCCCACGTGGAGCACACGGTGGCGATCACGGACAGCGGTCCGCGCGTCCTGACGTCGAGGGACGGCCTGTGACCCCCGCGCCCTGACTTCGCGCCCGACCTCCACGCCCCGCCCCCGCGCCTCGGCCTTCGCGCCCCGCCCCCTGGCCCGGCGTCCGGGACCCGAGGCCCGGTTCCCGGACGTGCCCGCCGGAACAGAACGTGTCATGTTGGGCATGACCGCGCCCCGGCCGGGTTACCCGGCCCCGGCACGTCGATCAGCGATCCCAGCGGAGGTCCGTACACGATGAGCAGCGGCTTCATGGGCCCGGAGGGCGACCCGTTCGCGGAATTCCTGGCGCGCTTCTTCGGCGGGCCCAGGCCGAGGCAGATCGACATCGGGCGGCTGCTCAGCCAGCCCGCCCGGGAGCTGGTGCGCGGGGCCGCCCAGTACGCCGCCGAGCACGGCAGCCGGGATCTGGACACCGAGCACCTGCTGCGGGCCGCGCTCGCCACCGAGCCGACCCGCGGTCTGCTCAGCCGAGCCGGTGCCGATCCCGACGCGCTGGCGTCGCAGATCGACGAGCGGACCGGCCCGGTGCAGCATCCGCCGGGCGAGGTCCCGCCGCCCACCTCGCTCTCCCTGACCCCGGCCGTCAAGCGCGCCCTGCTGGACGCGCACGAGCTGGCCCGGTCGACCGGCACCGGCTACATCGGCCCCGAGCACGTGCTCAGCGCCCTGGCCGCCAACCCGGACTCGGCCGCCGGGCACATCCTGAACGCGGCCCGGTTCGCCCCCTCGGGCCTGCCGACGGAGACGCCGGACGCCGCCAAGGGCCGCGCGGAGGGCCCCCGGACCACGAACACGCCGACGCTGGACAAGTACGGCCGCGACCTCACCGACCTGGCCGCCCAGGGCCGGATCGACCCGGTGATCGGACGGGACGACGAGATCGAGCAGACCGTCGAGGTGCTCTCCCGCCGCGGCAAGAACAACCCGGTGCTGATCGGTGACGCGGGCGTCGGCAAGACCGCCGTCGTGGAGGGGCTCGCCCAGCGCATCGCCGACGACGACGTGCCCGACGTGCTCACCGGGCGCCGGGTCGTCGCGCTGGACCTGACGGGCGTGGTCGCGGGCACCCGCTACCGGGGCGACTTCGAGGAGCGGATGAACAACATCGTGGGTGAGATCCGCGCCCACTCCGACCAGCTGATCGTCTTCATCGACGAACTGCACACGGTCGTCGGCGCGGGCGGCGGCGGAGACAGCGGCTCGATGGACGCCGGCAACATCCTCAAGCCGGCCCTCGCCCGCGGCGAGCTGCACATCGTCGGCGCCACCACCCTGGAGGAGTACCGCCGGATCGAGAAGGACGCGGCTCTCGCCCGCCGTTTCCAGCCGATCCTCGTGCCCGAGCCCACCACCACGGACGCCATCGAGATCCTGCGCGGCCTGCGCGACCGCTACGAGGCCCACCACCAGGTCCGCTACACCGACGAGGCCCTGGTGGCGGCCGTGGAGATGTCCGACCGCTACCTCACCGACCGGCGGCTGCCGGACAAGGCGATCGACCTGATCGACCAGGCCGGCGCCCGGGTGCGGCTGCGGGCGCGCACCAAGGGCACGGACGTACGGGCCATGGAGCGCGAGGTCGACCAGCTGGTCCGGGACAAGGACCAGGCCGTCGCGGACGAGCAGTACGAGCAGGCCATGCGGCTGCGCGACCGGATCACCGAGCTGAAGCAGCGGATCACCGAGGCGGACGGCGGCGGCGAGGCCGACGAGGGCCTGAACCTGGTGGTCGGCACCGAGTCCGTCGCCGAGGTGGTGTCCCGGCAGACCGGCATCCCGGTCAGCAGCCTCACCCAGGAGGAGAAGGACCGCCTGCTGGGCCTGGAGGCGCACCTGCACGAGCGCGTGGTCGGCCAGGACGAGGCCGTGCGGGTGGTCTCCGACGCCGTGCTGCGCTCCCGCGCCGGGCTCGCCAGCCCCGACCGGCCCATCGGCTCCTTCCTCTTCCTCGGCCCGACCGGCGTCGGCAAGACCGAGCTGGCCCGGGCCCTGGCGGAGGCCCTGTTCGGCAGCGAGGACCGCATGGTGCGCCTCGACATGAGCGAGTACCAGGAACGGCACACCGTCAGCCGCCTGGTCGGCGCCCCGCCCGGCTACGTCGGGCACGAGGAGGCCGGCCAGCTCACCGAGGTGGTGCGCCGGCACCCGTACTCGCTGCTGCTGCTGGACGAGGTGGAGAAGGCGCACCCGGACGTCTTCAACATCCTGCTCCAGGTCCTGGACGACGGCCGGCTGACCGACTCGCAGGGCCGGACCGTGGACTTCACGAACACGGTCGTCGTGATGACCAGCAACCTGGGCTCCGACGTGATCACCCGGCGCGGCGCCACGCTGGGCTTCGGCGCGGGCGGCACGGAGGCGGACGAGGAGGCCCGGCGCGAGCAGGTGCTGCGTCCGCTGCGCGAGCACTTCCGGCCGGAGTTCCTCAACCGCATCGACGAGATCGTCGTCTTCCGCCAGCTCAGCGGCGAGCAGCTGCGGCAGATCACCAGCCTGCTGCTGGACCAGACCCGGCGCATGGTGCGGGCGCAGGACATCACCGTCGACTTCACCGACGCGGCCGTGGACTGGATCGCCGAGCGCGGCTACCAGCCCGAGTACGGCGCCCGGCCGCTGCGCCGCACCATCCAGCGCGAGGTGGACAACCAGCTCTCCCGGCTGCTGCTCGACGGCCGCATCCGGGAGGGCGGCCGGGTCACGGTCGACGTCGAGGACGGGCGGCTGGCGTTCCGTACACCGGAACGGCCCGCGCCCGTCCCCGAACCGTGACGCGCGCTACCGCGCGGGCCTGACCACCATGGCCGAGCCGCCGCCGCGCCGTTCCTTCTCGGCGGCGGCCAGCCACCTGCCGTCCGGCAGCCGCTGCACACCGGTCGCCGCGCCGATCTCCGGGGTGCGCCTGAACGAGTGCCCGAGCGCTTCCAGCTCCGCCCGCAACCCGCTGTCGTACAGGCCGGGTTCGAGTTCGGTCTGCGCGGCGTTGCGCTGGCTGGCGCGCGGTGCGGCGATCGCGTCGACCAGCGGCAGACCGCGGTCGAGGAAGCCGGTCAGGGTCTGGAGCACGGTGGTGATGATGGTCGCGCCACCGGGCGAACCGACCGCCACGACGGGCTTGTGGTGCCGGTCCAGCACGATCGTCGGCGCGATCGACGAGCGCGGCCGCTTGCCGGGACCGGGCAGGTTCGGGTCGTGGACCGCCGGGTTCGCCGGGGCGAAGGAGAAGTCGGTCAGCTCGTTGTTGAGCAGGAAGCCCCGGCCGGGCACGGTGATGCCGCTGCCGCCGGTCTGCTCGATGGTGAGCGTGTAGGCGACGACGTTGCCCCACTTGTCGGCGACCGTGAGGTGGGTGGTGTTCTCGCCCTCGTACGTCGTCGGCGCCGCCGTGCCGCCGCCCGCGCAGGAGGCGGGGTGCCGCGGGTCGCCGGGGGCGAGCGGGCTGGTGAGCACCGCGTCGTCCCTGATCAGGCACTCGCGTGAGTCGGCGTACCGCTGCGACAGCAGCTCCTTCGCGGGTACGTCCTCGAAGGCGGGGTCGCCGACCCAGCGTCCGCGGTCGGCGAAGGCGATACGGCTGGCCTCGATGAAGCGGTGCAGGTAGCGCGCCTTGCCCGCCTTGGACAGGTCGGTGCGCTCCAGGATGTTGAGGGCCTCTCCGACCGTGGTGCCACCGGAGGAGGAGGGGGCGATGGAGTAGACGTCCAGGCCGCGGTACGTGGTCCTGGTGGGGGCCTGGATCTTGGCCCGGTAGGCCGCGAGGTCCTTGACGGACAGGTCGCCGGGGCGGGCGTTCCAGCCGGAGCCCGGGTCGACGGGCGGCTTGTTGACGGTGGCGACGATGTCCCGGCCCAGCTCGCCGTGGTAGATCGCGCCGACGCCCTTGCGGCCCAGCTCCTGGTAGGTGCGGGCCAGGTCGGGGTTCTTGAACGTGGAGCCCACGGCCGGGAGTTCGCCGCCCGGCAGGAACAGCTCGGCCGTGTCCGGGAAGGAGCGGAACCGCTGTTCGTTGGCGGCGGTCTGGGAGCGGAAGGTGTCGTCGACGGTGAAGCCGTCCCGGGCCAGGCGTTCGGCGGGCTTGAGCACGGAGGCGAGCCTGCGGCTGCCCCACGTGTCGAGGGCCGTCTGCCAGGTGGCGGGCGTGCCGGGGGTACCGACGGCGAGGCCGCTGGTGACGGCGTCGGCGAAGGCGAGCGGCTTGCCGTTCTCGGTGAACAGGTTCTCGTCGGCGGTCAGCGGCGCGGTCTCGCGGCCGTCGATGGTGTGCACGGTACGGGACTTGGCGTCGTAGTAGACGAAGTAGCCGCCCCCGCCGACGCCGGCGGAGTAGGGCTCGGTGACGCCGAGCGCGGCGGCGGTGGCGACGGCCGCGTCGACGGCGTTGCCACCGGCCCGCAGGACCTCGATGCCGGCGGCCGAGGCGTCCGCGTCGACGCTGGCGACCGCTCCGCCGTAGCCGACGGCGACCGGGGTCTTCGGGGTGGCGGGTCTGTGCTGCGCGGCGGGTGGCGCTGCCGCCCCCACCGACACCACGGCGGCCGAGACCGCCAGGACCGTCAGATTCCGTGCGACAGGACGACGCATCCGCACCTCCAGTTGAAAGGCCGTTCGGGCAGCTTAAATCATCGCCATGACCGCGTCAGGAACCTGTCGAACACCGGTGCGCCGACGCCCGCCGGCATGCGCGCCCATGAATGACGACGTACGCGACATCATCCTGGGTGTGGTCGCGGCGGGCATCAGCGCCGCGCTGGGCCGGCTCGCCCGTACCCACCCCTGGAAGCGGAGACTCCGCCGCAAGCAGGCGTTCTTCGGGCCGCCGGAGACGCCGAGTCGCCGCTCGTCGTCGACCGGGGCCCCGCCACCGCCGAACCGGCCGGCCACCGCTTCGACGGGTTCGCCCTGCTGGAACCCTCCGCGCTGTTCAAGGACTGCGCGGCGCACGTCCAGGTGGTCACGCAGGACACGGTCCACCAGGGCTTCGGCGGGCGGACGGAGTTCCGCGCGGGCGGCCCCGGGTCGAAGGGCCGCGTTTCTCCGCGACACCCACGTAGGAGGCAGAGCTTGCAGAGCGGCCCGCCCGAGGTGAACAACGGACGGGCCGCTCTGCGCACCGGCGCTTCGGCGACCGACGCGACGACGCCGCGCCGGAGTCGGCGGGGCGTCACCGATGGAGGATCCGCGGAAACGGCCAGGGCCGCTCTCAGCACCCCACTCGGCTGCCGTGGGCGGCCAAGACCGGAAAACAGCCCGCTCGTGGAGTGCGCGGTACGTTCCGAGCGGCCCAAAAGCGCCTTCGGCGGTGCTGTGCTCCGGGCCGCGTCCACCCTGGACGGCTCGGCCCGCCGCTATGGGGCCTGGGCGACGGTGTACTGCTCCGCGAACTCTCCGGTGGGGGGGATGGGGGTGATCACATCGATCAGGACGCCGCTCGGGTCGGCCACAATGAAGTGCCGCTGCCCGAAGTCCTCGCTGCGCAGCCCCAGTTCGGCCCGCAGGCCGCCCCGCACGACCAGCCGGTCCCACTCCGCGTCGACGTCCTCGACCTCGAAGTTGAGCAGTAACCCCCGGGCCGGGGCACGGTACGCCTCGGGCAGGGTGGGGTGAGTGTGGTCCAGCAGGGCAAGCTCGTACGCGGGGGTGCCGAGCCGCCGCAGGCTCACGTACCAGTCGGCCTCGAAGGTCGTCTCGAAGCCGAGGAACTCGGTGTAGAAGTGCATCGACTCCTGGAGCTTCGACGTGCAGATCACCGGATACAGGCTGGTGAGTTTCATGACTGAACCCCTTTTCACATACCATCAGTATGTCAAGTTCAGGCTATTCACATGCCATCGGTATGTCAAAGAAGGGGATACACGTGACCCGGGCCGAGCAGCGCGAACAGACCCGCCGGACACTGCTGCGCGAGAGCAGGCGCCTGTTCGCGACCCAGGGGTACGCCGCCGTCGGCCTCGCCGAGATCGTTCGCGCCGCCGGAGTGACCAAGGGCGCGCTCTACCACCACTTCGACGGCAAGACCGCACTCTTCCGGGCCGTCCTCGAACAGATCCAGCAAGAAGTGGGCCAGGCCGTCGCGGCCGCCGCCGACACCGAGGACGACCCCTGGGACCAGCTCCTCGCCGGCTGCCGCACCTTCCTTGCCGCCGGCGCCGACCCTGACATTCAGCGGATCATGCTCCTTGACGGCCCCGCCGTCCTCGGCTGGAACGAATGGCGGGCCCTCGACGAAGCCGCTTCCGCCCGCCATCTCGCCGACGCCCTCACCGCTCTCATCGACCGCGGCATTTTCGCACCCCAACCCGTCGAGCCCCTTACGAGACTCCTGTCGGGCGCCATGAACGAGGCCGCCCTCTGGCTCGCCTCTTCCACCGACCCAAGCGATCTCACCAACGCTCAGGACGCGTTGACCCGCATACTGGAGGGCCTGCGCACCACCTGACGCCGACTCCTCCGTCGTGAAACCCGACCACAGGCCACCCGCCCATGGGTGGGGGAATCGGGTGAGCAGGCCCGTCCCGTCCCCGGGCACAGGGTGGGGGTATTCAAAGAGCGTCATCATCGCGAGGGCGCGACCCCCGCCTCCACGTAACCCATCTGGCGTGACCCCACCGGACCCGCCCCTGTCCTCACGCGGTGTGATCAACACGCGGGTCACGAACAACGCCTACCGCGCCGCGTTTTACACATCGGCCAACCCCTCGGCCACGCCGACCGCCTCGCTCGCCCCGGACCAGGACAACTCGGCGCGTGTCCGGTACGGCCTGCCGCCCATCCGCATCCGCAAGGGCCAGGCCCGCGTCAACGGATGTGGGCGAAGGGGCCTGTGCAGGGAACCGTACAGACCCTGTCCGTCCTCTGCCGGTGCGTGCCGGCGCTTCACACGCCGCGGTCCGGGCCGTACCAAGGCTCGGGGCGTTCGCCGGCGGACTACAACCCGACGCGGCTACAAAGGTGATGGCCGCCGGAACCCGCCGGTCCCCGTACCTGCGCAGGCCTCCGCCCTGCGGCCGAATCGGAGCGGCCGGCACGGCTGCGGGTGGTTCAGACCAGCGCGACGGCGAAGCTGTTCCCCGGTGGGTACGACGGGACGTGGAACCCCGAGGGCCCGCACCGGCTGCCCGGGGTGCGGATCGGCATGGACCCGGAACCCGGGCCGGGCCGCCTTCCAGATCGGCGGCGAGCGCCACCGCATGGACCCCGGCGTCACCGAGTACGTCCTGCCGGCCCGTCCGACCGCCGGCGACCGGCGCGGCCCGCCCGGTGTTCCTGTTCTGCGGCCGGCGGTCGATCACCGACCGGGCCGCGACGCGCTACCTCGCCCGGCGCCATGAGCGGCCGGCGCGCAGACACGGCGGGGACTCCTTCGTCCTGTTGCCGAAGGCGGTCACCTCCCAGGCGTACGGCCCGGACCTGGTGGAACTCGTCGGGGACGTGACCCGGGCGGCGACGAGTCCGCCGCCGGCCCCGGCACCGGCGGCCTCACGCGACTCGCACCGGGCCTGAGCCCCACTCCCCCGAACGCCCGGAACCTGCACCGGCGGGGGCCGCTGCTAACCCGCCACCAGTCTGCGCACGTTCTCCACGCTGCCGCAGTCGGACTCCAGGTACCTCGCACGGGCTTCGTGGAACGCCTTCCCCAGCTCGGCTCGGCGATCGTCGGTCACGTTCTCGCGGGCGTCGTTGAGCAGGGTCCGCTCTTCCTCGTCGGCGTGGTGATTGACCGCCGTGACCAGCTCCTCGAGTTTGTCCTCCCACTCCTGCGAGGCGGTGTCCTCCACCTCCAGCAGCGCGAGCAGTGCCGCGTTGCCCTCCTCGTGCTCGTGGACGCTGTGGTCGACGTCGTCGCCGTCCACGTTCTTGTAGCGCCGCAGGGCCGTATAGACCTCGTCCTCCTCGGCCGAGGCGTGCGCGACGAGCAGGTTCGCGAATTCCGCGAGAGCGGCGGCACGGTCGGCTTCGACGTTGCGCATGGTGCGGAAGAGGTCTTCCATGCGGCGGTGGTCGCGAAGGACGAGCTCGACGACGTCGTGGGACGGCACAGTGACTCCTCACCTGTGGGCGTGGGCGTTCCGGTCTCGCGATTACCCCCGTTCTCGCAGGTGAGACCTGCCCGTTCCGTCCGCCGCCCGTCGCCGCGCTCGGCTCTCAGGGCGTGTCGAGGCCGTGCACGGTGGTCAGGTCGGCGAGCCCCGAGATGCTCAGGACCGGGGACAGCAGCGGCGTGGCGATGAGTTCGATGCGGTCGGTGTGGGTGAACAGCACGCTCAGACCGGCGCTGTCGAGGTACTCGACGGCCGTGAGGTCGATGACGAGAGGGCCTTCGGTCGTCTCGATGGCCGCGGCCAGGGTGTCGGTGTTGCTCATGTCGATCTCGCCGACGACCGTCAGCAGCGTCGCGCCGTCGGGACGCCGGCTGGGGGTGAGCGTGAGCGGGGTGGTCATCAGGCGATCCTCGTGTGCATGTCGACGGTGGTCCCGGCCGCGCCGGAGGTGATGGTGACTTGTTGCATCAGAGCGCGCATCAGGGCCACGCCTCGCCCACGATGGGTGTTCAGGTCGGGCCGGGGTGTCTTCCACCGGCCGGTGTCGGCGACGGTCAGGCGGAGATCGTCGACGAGGGCTTCGGCCCGTAGCCGGACCGTGTCTCCGGGGGCGTCGCGGTGTCCGTGCTCGATGGCGTTGGCACAGGCTTCTCCCGCGGCCACCAGGACGTTCTGGACGGTATGGGGTGGCAGCTCGCACTGGTCGAGCCAGCTGCGCAGGGCTTTGCGGACCGGTGCGAGCTGGGACGACTCCGCCGGGAAGGCCACGTCCAGCGGTGCCGGGTGCCGGTACAGCAGGAGGGCCACGTCGTCGTCGTAGCCGTTGGTGGGTGCGAGGCGTGTCATGACCTGGGTGGCGAGGTCGTCGACGGTGGCGTCGCGGCCGTCCTGGACGGCCTCGCCGGCCTGGTCGATGCCGACGGTCAGCGGGCGGCGCCGGCGTTCCACGAGGCCGTCGGTGTACAGCAGGAGGGTGGCGCGTGCGGGCACGGTGCAGGAGCCTTCGGGACGGTGCCTGCCGGGGCGCACGGCCAGGGGGACCGAGCGTCCCTCGTCGAGGAGCCGGGTGGTGCCGTCGGGGTGGGTGAGGATGCCGGGCGGGTGTCCGGCGCTGGAGTAGGCGAGGTGGCCGGTGTCGGGGTCGAGGACTGCGCAGAAGACGGTGGTGCACCTCGCGCCGGGGAGGCCGGCGGCGAAGCGGTCGAGAGCCATGAGGGTCCGGGCGGGGCTCGCGTCCTGGAGGAGCAGGGCGCGGCAGGCGCTGCGCAGTTGGCCCATGACGGTGGCGGCTTCGAGACCGCGTCCCACGCAGTCGCCGACGACGATGCCGATGCGTCCGTCCTGGAGCCGGACGGTGTCGTACCAGTCGCCGCCGACCTCCAGGGGCGGGGTGGCGGGCTCGTAGCGGACGGCGAAGCCGTCGGGCAGGTCGGACGGGCCGAGGATGGCGCGTTGCAGGGCGATGGCCGTCTCGCGCTGCTGGTCGATCTGGTGGGCGCGGGCCAGCCCCTGGGCCAGCTGACCGGCCAGCAGGGACAGCAGCAGCTGGTCCTCACCGGTGAAGGGACGATGGCCCCCGAGGTCGATCCACACCACCATCGTCCCCTCGGGGTGATTGACGGTGATGCCCGCGCCCGTGTCGTCGTCGACCGGGGTGAGCAGGGGCTGGTCGAGCCAGGCGGTGAGCTTGTCCCGGCGGTCGGCGGGCAGGTCCTGCCAGCGCAGACCAGGATCGGTCGCGGTCACGGACGGTTCCTGACCGGACGCGGCGACGACCGCCACCACGCACTCGGCCCGCCACAGGTGTTTCAGCTCGTCCAGGACCCCCGCCAGCGCCTCCGGCAGGCTGGTCGCCTGGGTGAGCCGCATGCTCAGGGCGGCCTGGGCGCTCTTGCGCTGGATCGCGTAGTGCTCGGCGGTGACGTCGCGGAAGGTGCCGACGGTGACCTGGCGTCCGGTGTCGGGGTCGTGGGCCTGGTTGAAGGTGGCCGTCACCCACAGCCGGCGCCCGTCGCGATGGCTGACCGGGATGGTGCAGGAGCCCCGGGGACTGCCCAGCAGTTGGGCGAAGGCGTCGTGGACCTGCCGGCGGGCTTCGGGGTCGGTGTCGGCGTCCGGCCACCAGGGGTGCACCGGCAGGTAGGGCAGGCCCTCGGGACCGTAACCGAGGATGTCGGTGAAGGCCGTGTTGATCTCGATGACGGCACCGTCCTCGTCACAGACGAAGAAGGCCTCCTGGAGGGAGTCGATCAGGGCGCTGCGCCAGCGGGCCTGGTGGTTGCGCAGCCGCGCCAGCTCGATGCCGGCCCGCACCCGGGCCAGGAGTTCGGCCGCGGCGAACGGCTTGACGAGATAGTCGTCGGCGCCCGCCCGGAGCCCCTCGATGGACGCTTCCTGCCCTGCCCTGGCGGACAGCAGCAGCACCGGCACGGAGGCGGTCCGCGGATCGGTGCGCAGCGTCGACACCAGGGCGAGGCCGTCGAGGCCGGGCATCATGACGTCGCTGATCACCAGGTCGGGAGCGTCCTCCCGGACGGCCCGCAGGGCCGCCGGTCCGTCGTCGACGGTGTCGACCCGGTACCCGACGCCGTGCAGGAGGCGGGTGAGGTACCCGCGCATGTCGGCGTTGTCGTCGGCGACCAGGATCCGCGCCGGTCCGGCCGGGCCGGCGATGTGCCCGGCCGGACCGGCGCCGGCCACCGCCGCGGCCGCCCGCTCCTCGGCGTCGGCCGCCCCGTCGGGCAGCCAGCGCAGCGCTTCCACGAGATAGGGGTCGGCGGCGGACCCCACCCGGCTGTCGTCGGCCGGCACGAGAGCGGCGGGGGGAAGGTGGGCCGAGCCGAACGGCAGGCGGACGGTGAAGCGGGTGCCCTCGCCCTCGGTGCTGTCGGCGGTGATCGTGCCACCGTGCAGGGCGACCAGTTCCTTGACCAGGGCCAGCCCGATGCCGCTGCCCTCGGTGGAGCGGGAGCGGGTGGTCTCGATCCGGTGGAACCGCTCGAACAGCCGGGGCATCTCCCGCGCGGGTACGCCGATGCCCGTGTCGGCGACCTCCACGACGGCGTGGGTGTCCTCGCCGCGGACCGTGACGCGGATCGAACCGTCGAAGGTGAACTTCAGCGCGTTGCTGAGCAGGTTGAGGATCACCTTCTCCCACATGCCGCGGTCGACGTACACCTCGTCCGTCAGCGGCGGGCACGCGATGTCGAAGTCCAGACCGGCCTTGTCGACGGCGGACCGGAACACGCTGGCCAGCTCGGCCGTGACCGCGGCCAGGTCGACCGGTTCGTAGCGCGCCTGCATCCGGCCGGCCTCGATGCGGGAGAAGTCCAGCAGCGAGTTGACGAGCTTGCCCAGCCGCAGCCCGTTGCGGTGGATCGCGTCCAGCTCCTCCCGCGCCGGCGCCTCGGCGTCCGCCAGGCGTGCGCGCAGCTCCTCCAACGGCCCCATGATCAGGGTGAGCGGGGTGCGGAACTCGTGGCTGATGTTGGAGAAGAAGGTGGTCTTGGCCCGGTCCAGCTCGGCCAGCTCCTCCGCCCGCCGCTGCTGCTCCTGATAGCTGCGGGCACTGGCGATCCCGGACGAGAGGTGGCCCGCGACCAGCTCGACGAAGCCGCGGTAGCCCTCGTCCAGCACGCGGTACCGGTTCAGTCCGGCCACCAGGAATCCGTACGGTGCGTTGCCCGACTGCGGCAACGGCACCGTCAGCGCCTGCACGGGCGGCTCCGACCAGCCCCCGGTCGGCAAGCCGGCGAACGGGGCGTCGTCGAGCGGCACCAGCACGGACTCGCCGCGGGCCGCCTCTTCCAGCGGCCAGACGCCCCCGGGGCCGGGAGCGGGCAGGGTGCCGGGGGCGGCCGGGTGCCCGGCGGGCATCCCGGTCGTGCCCGCGAGCACCGCGGAGCCGTCGGGCTGAAACAGGTACGTCAACGTGAACGGCAGATCGTGCGGGTTGCGGCCCAGTTGCTGACCCGCGAAGGCCAGCATCTCCTGTTCGGTGCGGACCACACTGAGGTCGGACCCCAGGTCGCGCAGGGTCGCCATCCGCCGCTCGCCGAGGACGCGCTCGGTCTCCTCGCTGACCACGCACAGCATGCCGACCACCGCGCCGTCGTCGTCGCGCAGCGGGCTGTACGAGAAGGTGTGGTAGCTCTCCTCCGTGTAGCCGGACCGCTCCAGGAACAGGAGCAGCCCCTGGTCCCAGGTCGCCTGACCCGTGGTCATCACGGTGTCGATCCGGGGGCCGATGTCGTCCCAGATCTCCGCCCACACCTCACTCGCCGGACGGCCCAGCGCCCAGGGGTACTTGCGGCCCAGCGTGTCCCGTCGGTAGGCGGCGTTGCAGAAGAACGTCAGTTCCGGGCCCCATGCCATCCACATGGAGAAGCGTGACGACAGCAGGATGCTGACCGCCGTCCGCAGACTCTGCGGCCACTGTTCCGGGGGGCCCAGCGGGGTCGACGCCCAGTCCACCGCGGCAAGGTCCGGGCCGACCTCCGCCTCGGCGGCGAACACGCCCGAACCGGCCGCCGTCGCCGACCCGTGCTCACCGTCCTGCGCACGCGTCACTGGACGCCTCCCACTCTTCCCCCTGCCCACCGTCTGTCGCGCCGGGTGGCGGACAGCGCTCGCGTCGTCTCGGACGCGGCACGTTCGGACCCGGTCCGACGGCCTCGTTCCACGAGGTCGTCGCGGCTGGACTTGCCCACGGACGCTGACAGCTTCGTAGGATAAGCCAGGCCCGACCGGGTACCTCATCCGCAGACTGCATCACGTACGGACGCACAGCAGGGAGCAGTGAGGATGGCGACGAGTCCGCTGCAGGTCCCCCTGCCACGGGCGTCCGACGAGAGAAAGCGCCTCGACGCGGTCCGGCGCTACCAAATCCTCGACACGCCGCCGGACGGCGCGTTCGACAGGATCGCGGGCCTGGCCGCCCGGATCTTCGACGCGCCCATGGCCACGGTGGCGATCGTGGACACCGACCGGGTGTGGCTCAAGGCCACCCACGGACTGACCGGCGTCACGGAGTTGCGCCGCGACCCCGGGCTCTGCTCCTCCGCCATCCTGCACGGCGAACCCTATGTGGTCACCGACGCCGCGACGGACGCCCGCACGTACGCCAACCCCCTGGTCCAGGGCGGCATCGGCGTCCGCTTCTACGCCGCCGCGCCGATCACCACGGCCGACGGACAGCGTCTGGGCACGGTCGACGTCTTCGACACCCGGCCGCGCACGCCGACCGAAGCCCAGCTCGACGCCCTGCAGGACCTGGCCGCGCTGGTCATGGACGAACTCGAGCTACGCCTCTCGGCCATCCGCACGGTCGCCGCCGAACGCGACCGGCGTACCGAGGCCGAACACCTCGCCCGGACTCTGCAGCGCACCCTGCTGCCCCCGGCCCTGCCGACGGTCCCCGGCCTCCAGGCGGCCGCCGCCTACCACACGGCCTCCCCGCACGAAGTCGGCGGCGACTTCTACGACTTGTTCCCGCTCGACGACGGCCGCTGGGCCTTCTTCCTCGGGGACGTGTGCGGCAAGGGCGCCGAGGCGGCCGCGCTGACCTCGCTGACCCGCTACACCCTGCGCGCCGCCGCCATCTACGACCCCGACCCGTGCGCCGCGCTGTCCAACCTCGACAGTGTCCTCAAGGGCGAGTACCAGGGCAGCGATCCCCGCTACTGCACGGCGGTCTTCGGCGTGCTGCAGCCCCTGGCCGACGGCTCCTTCGGCGTCGCTCTCGCCGGCGGCGGCCATCCCTCGGCCCTCGCGGTGCGCGTCGACGGCAGGGTGGAGCCGATCTCCACCGCCGGCGGCCAGCTCGTGGGCATGCTGCCCGCCCCCCAGTTCGTACAGACCACCACGCGGTTGGCACCGGGCGAGAGCCTCCTGCTCTACACGGACGGTCTGACGGAAGCGCGCACCCCGGACGGCACCATGCTCGACGAGGACGGGCTCACCCGGTACCTGCTCTCCACGTACGCCCACGCCGAGGACCGCTCCGCCGACGGTTTACTGGCGTCCGTCGAAGCACTCCTGCGCCGTCTGGGCGACGGCGTCAGCGACGACACCGCTCTGCTCGCCCTGTCCGTACCCGCACAGCCCGAACCCCCCACTCAGGAGAAACGGTGACCGAGCCCGAACGCCTGCTGACCGTCGTCCCGCGCCCCACCCCCGCCGGTCCCTTCGTCCTGCAGGTGACGGGTGAGCTGGACCACCACAGCTCCCCCATCCTGACGCGGGCCGTCAAGGAGGCCCCCTTCGACAGCGCTGGTGTGATCATCGACCTGTCCGGGCTGACCTACTGCGACTCCACCGGGATCACGGTGCTCATCACCGCCTATCAGCGGTCGCAGGCAGCCGGCTCACCGCTCAGCCTCGTGGGCGTCAAGCCGGATCAGATGCGTGTCTTCCAAGTGGTCGGACTCGACCAGGTCTTCACCTTCCACGCCACCACCGAGGAGGCCGTCTCCGCCCTGCAACGCTGAACCCATGGCGTCGCGTTCCCCGCCCCGGTCGTCACCGACCGGGAGTCCTCACGTGACCGGCGGCCTCACCGCACCGGCCGCGCCGAGACGGCGACCCGACCCGCCGGGGACTCGTCCGCAGCGGCTGCCAGGAGTCCTGGCCACCACGGGGCCCTTCCGCCTCAAAGGACTCGAGCAGCAGGACTGCGTGCCGGCGGTGACCACGCCCGCCGACATCGGCCTGCTGCGCCAGACACTCGGGAAGGCGTCCGGGCAGGCCGAGTCCGTCGGCACCGACGAGTGGTACCGGGCGTCCGGACGCGTCCTCGGTGCCTGCGACCGACAGTCGGCCGTCGCACCGGCGCGGGCGGACACCGGCAGGTCCGTGTCATCGGCGTGCCTGTCCGGCACGCGGGGACACGCTGAAGACGGCCGAGCGGTCCCGCCACGAAGCCGCGCTCGACGTCGCCTTCGCCCACTGCCCGGCCTGGATCGTCCGTCAGCTGTACGACCTGCTCGAGGTCCGCACCGACCAGGGCGGTACGGTGGTACGCCTCCACGGCAGCCCCGTCCGGACGGCAGGCCCCGGCGCCCCGGTCCGTAGCACCTACCGTGGCACCGGTCGCTCACCGGGCCGGTCCGTCTGACGCCCGGCGCGGAGCGACTCTTCCAGCGGGATACGCGCGGTCACACGCTTGCCGGCCGCTTCCTGCTGGACGACGACGTCCTGGCTCAACGCCGCGACGATCTCCAGCCCGTGCTGGCCGACCCGCCGGGGATCGGCGGACCGGCGCCTCGGCAGCGTCGTCTCGCCGTCCCGGACGGTGACGGACAACGTGTCCTCGGCCAGAACCAACGACAACCCTATGGGCCCGGAACCGTATTTGACCGCGTTGGTGACCAGCTCGCTCACCACCAGCTGTGCTGCCTCCACCACCTGGGCCGTCAGCGTCGGCCCCCCTCCGTTCTGCGCCTCGTCGAGGAAGCGGAGCGCGGAACTCCGCGCGTCGGCGACGCGGAAGGCGTGTCGCTCGAAGGTCACGGACAGCGTCCGCGGACCGCCACCGGCAGGTATCTGCCGGAATCGTGAACCGTTCAGCTCGAACTCACCATCCCGCACGACCGTCGCGTGACTCCCCCGTGGAGCACGGAACGCTGACACATCCCTCTCACCAGTACGCCTGACGCACCGGCGATGGTTCCCGCGCAGCTCGGCCACCGTGTGCGCGGTCGGCACGGCCGGAACCGGTCGGAGTGTCCAGCGGCCGCCGCTCACTGCGTGGTGAGCATGCCTTCCCGCAGCCGGGCCAGCAGGCGCGAGATCAGCCGGGACACGTGCATCTGGGAGACGCCGAGGCGTTCGCCGATCTCCTTCTGGGTGAGTTCCTCGACGAACCGCCAGTGGATGATCCGCCGGTCGCGTTCGTCGAGCTCCGCGATCATCGGGGCCAGGGCGTG